>JBAXOO010000066.1:0-7717 GCA_037133235.1 Cyanobium sp. ELA507 | reverse complement strand
CCCCGAGATCGCCCAGCCGGCCGAGTGGGAGGTGTGGGCGCCGCTGGGATCGCCGGCGCCGGCGGGGATGACGGCCCGTCGGATCGAGCGCCAGGAAACGCGGCGTCTGGTGCCCCAGTTGCGGGGCCCCCAGGGGGCGGTGACCCTGAAGGGGCCGATCCGGATCACCACCGCGGCTGGGCTCCGTTGGGGTGAGGGCGTTTACGGCGGCCCGTTTCGGCTGCAGGCCGATGCCCATGGCGGCTGGACCCTGCTGGAGGAGGTGCCCTTGGAGCGCTATCTGATGGGGGTGGTGCCCCATGAGATCGGCGCCGGCTCCCCCCCGGCCGCCCTCGCCGCCCAGGCGGTGCTGGCCCGCACCTGGGCCGTGCGCAACCGGGGCCGCTATCGGGCGGATGGCTACCACCTCTGTGCCGACACCCAATGCCAGGTCTATAGCGATCCTCGGGTGGCCGGGCCGGCGGTGCGGCAGGCGATTGCGGCCACCCGGGGCCTGGTGCTCAGCGCGGGCGGTGGGCCGATCCATGCGGTGTACCACGCCAGCAACGGCGGCATCGCCGCAGCCCTGGATGAGGCCTGGGACGTGGAGCCGGCGCCCTACCTGCGCCCCATGGCCGATGGGGATTCCGCCTTCGTGGCCCGCTATCCCCTGCCCCTGGCGGCCGCCGCCCTGCCGGAGCTGCTGCGCCAGGGCCAGGGGGCCTATGGCGCCGGCCATCCCCTGTTCCGCTGGCAGCGCCAGCTCACGGCCGCCCGGATCGGGGCCGCCTTAGCGGCGCCGGGTCAGGCCGTGGGCCAGCCCCGCAGTTTGCGGGTGCTGCAGCGGGGCCCCAGCGGGCGGGTGCTGGCCCTGGAGGTGGGCGGCTCCAGCGGCGTGGTGGTGCTCCGCCTTGATGCCATCCGCCGCACCCTGCGGGAGTTGCCCAGCACCCTCTTCACCTTGGAGCCCACCGGGCCGGGTTCTTGGCTGGTGGAGGGTGGGGGCTTCGGTCACGGCGCGGGCCTTTCGCAGGCCGGCGCCATCGATCTGGCCCGAAGGGGCTGGAGCCGCGAACGGATCCTGCAGCACTACTACCCTGGGGCCACCCTGCAGCCGCTCGAGGCGATCGGATCGGCCCCGCAGGGCGGCGGCTGATGGGCGATTAGGGCAAGGGTCCCCAGCGCCACCGTTGGCACTCCGCAGCGGTCCGGTTGGGGGCGGTGGGTGGCTGGAGTTGCTGGCCCAGGGGGATGCAGCAGGGCGATGGCGGGGCCATCGCGCCAGCTCCGATCTTCCGGCTTTGGTGCAGGGTCTTAAAGTTGTGCAAGTTTTGTGGATGGCATGGGAGGCGGCAGCTCCGACGATCGCCGCCGCCCCAAGGCCGCCCTTTTCCTGTTGGCCTGTGGGGTGGCGGGGGTGCTGCCCCATGGGCTGGGGCCCCTCGGCAGGTTGCTGCCGGCCCTGGGCTTGGCGGGGCTGCTGGGGGCCTATGTGGTGCGCACGGTGTTTCTGAGGCCTGCGGCAGCCGTTGCAGTCGGCGGCCCAGCGCCCCTTGCCCCTTCGCTTGGGCTCGAGGTTTTGGCGGAATCGGCTCCACTGGCTGGCCCATCGGCTAATGCCCTGGAGTTGCCAGCGCCGGTGGCGTCTGGATTCGCCCCATCGAACGGGTTTCCTGCTGCCCTGGAACCTGCGCCCGCCGTGGATGTGGTTGTGGCCGCCCGCGATGAAGAAGCGGTGATCGCCAGGCTGGTGGAGCGGGTGCTGGGGCTGCGCTGGCCCACCGAGCAACTGCGCCTCTGGGTGATCGACGACGGCAGCGAAGACCGCACCCCCCAGCGCCTGGCCGAGCTCCAGGCTGTCCATCCCCAGCTGAGGGTGCTGCGCCGCAGCCGCGATGCCGGCGGTGGCAAATCGGGCGCCCTCAATCTGGTGTTGCAGCAACTGCAAGGGCGCTGGCTGCTGGTGCTCGACGCGGATGCCGATCTCCAACCCGACCTGCTCGAACGGCTGATTCCCTTCGCCGAGGCGGGCGGCTGGGCCGCGGTGCAGCTGCGCAAGGCCGAAGTCAACGCCGATGCCAACTGGCTCACCCGGGCCCAGGCGATGGAGATGGCCTTCGATGCCTTTATCCAGGAAGGCCGCCTGGCCCGCGGTGGTGTGGCCGAGCTGCGGGGGAATGGCCAGCTGCTGCGCCGCGATGCGGTGCAGGCTGCCGGCGGCTTCAACGAGGCCACCATCACCGACGACCTCGATCTGAGCTTCCGCCTCCTGCTGGCTGGCCAGCCGGTGGGGGTGCTCTGGAATCCGCCCGTGAGCGAGGAGGCCGTGCTCACCCTGCCGGCCCTCTGGCGCCAGCGCCAGCGCTGGGCCGAAGGGGGCCTGCAGCGCTTCCTGGATTACGGCGACCAGCTGGTTTCCGACCGCCTCAATGGCGATCAGAAGCGCGACCTGGCCGCGTTCTTCGTGCTCCAGTACGTGCTGCCGGTGATGGCCGTGGCCGATCTCGCCGGCGCCCTGCTCACCGGCACTCCGCCAGGGATGTGGCCCTTCTCGGTGGTGGCGGTAGGCCTCTCAGGCTTTTCCATCGCTGCGGGCTGCGGACGCCCCGCCGAAGGCCCACAGCTTCCCAAACCCACCCCGGCCAACATCGCCCTGGCGATGGGCTACCTGATGCACTGGTTTGTGGTGATCCCTTGGGTGGCGTTGAAGATGGCCTTGCTGCCTAAGACACTGGTTTGGGCGAAGACTGCGCATGGCAACCTGCCCTCCAGCCCGGCCAATGATCCTGACCATGAGGTGGCCATGCTGGGCCTGAATGGCACTCCCGAAGACGAAGCCATCATTGCTTCAGAAGGCGGTGGACTTTGAGGTTAACGGCTTGTCTATACCCGTAAAATATTAACCGCTTAAGCGAGTCCCAGGCGTAAGAATTTTCGAGCGGCTTTAAATTTTGGGTGATCTTTATTGGTCTCTGCAATCCATTGTTGCCTGGAATAATAACGCATGCATTTTTTGAGCATTTCTTCGTATTGACCAAATTCACTGAACGGTCGGGGAAGGGCTATGTCTAGAGAGTTGTCAAATTTTCTTAACGCATCCACCACAAACGACGGAATCGGTAGATGAGTGCCGCATGCAAAAGGATCGCAAGTTAAGGGCTTGAAATGAGAGGGGTCACCCTTTAGAACATGAATCCAAATTGAGTTATAAAGCTGATTCAATAGCGCCAGGCTTGGATGATTAAAGCTATAGCCGTAAAAGTTTCCAATTGGAATGGCCTGTTCGGCAAGACATGAATTCATGTCTTGCATCCTTTGTTGAAGCTCGTTGACCGATCGAGTTGCATTAGAAGTGATGTAGTCGGTTTGCAAGGACGCAAGCCTAAGCCGCAATCTTTGAACTTTGCCCCAAGGCAATCTTGAGGCAGATAATGCCATTGCGAGAAAGTCGTGATAGTCGCCATGGGGATTTCCTGGGTAGCTGGAGTTGGTTATTGTGTCACCACTTGCCGTTTTGGCATAGCCAAAAAATGGAAAAAACGCATCATTATACAGATTTGGATAAAAATGTAGTTTGTTTCCGAACATGGATTGGAAAAAATTGCTGCCCAGCCTTTCAAACTTTCGGTAGCCATTCCTGAATGGGCATTGCCATAATATAATCAGCGCTTTGGCACTGTTGCAGCCAGATTTCAATTTCAGCATTGTTAGTCAAAAGGTGATATGGTGCCAACTTGGTCAACTTGGCTGCTGGCAGATTTAGTTTTATCCAGGCTTCTAGCGCTTCGACTTGGCAGTTTCCCGCTAAGCAGATATGTTTGTGGGATGTGCTCATTGATGCTCAATAGTGCGGCTTGTTGGCATGGAAGATTTTCCAGATATGTTCTGTGCTGTTAAATGCGTTGACTATTCATGTCGATCCACCTACGCCGGCTGTTATCACGTGATTGGCTCGGCTCACAATCATGATAGGGCAGGCAATCGGCTTTGAACTGGTCAGTGCTTTTCAGGTTTTCTCGCTTGGCGGGGTTATGGTGGCGATTTTGGATGGCCGTCGAGAGTGCGCGAGTGCCAAGATGGTGCCACGAAATCTGAGAGTATTTCCCAATGAAAGCTGATCGGCTGGATCTTGCTTCGCCTACGCCTTCAGGGAAACCCTTGATTTCAGTCGTGATGCCTCTGCTTAACGCAGCCATGCATCTTCAGCGTTCGTTGGGATCACTTGCAAAACAACAATACAGCCATTTTGAAGTTATTCTGGTCGATGGTGGTTCTCATGATGGCACGCTTACGCTTGGTGCAGAGCTACTTAGCGCAGCTTCCATTGCTCATCGCGTTAAATCATTGCCTGATTCCAGTATCTATGAGGCGATGAACTGCGGTGTTGAGTTAGCCGTAGGCGATTGGACATATTTTATGGGGTCTGACGATCGGCTTTTGGCCGAGGATGTTTTTGAGAGAATCACGCCTTATTTGCATGATGCGCAGCCGGGCATCCTGGTTTTGCATGGCGATGTATGGATAGAAGATCCTGGCTATCGCTATGGACAAAGCTGGGATCTGCCAAGACTTCTGGATCGTAACATCAGTCATCAATCGGCGTTTTATCGCCGCAAAGCGATTAACTCACTGCAAATCAAATACAATACACGCTATGCGCTTTACGCTGACTGGGATTACAATCTAAAGCTGTTGTCAAAAGGGCAGTTCCAGTACGTGCCTTTGCCAGTGGCCTCCTACGCTTGTACTGGGGCCTCGTCGCAGCGGGTGGATGAATGTTTCCTGGCGGAAAAGGAGATGAATGCATTGCAATACTTTGGCTGGCGAGCCTGTTTCCTCATCCCTCCCTACCGATTTGCCCTTGGTTGTGGTCAGCGGCCAAGCCTAGGGCGCGCTATGCAGTTGCAGGCAAACCGTTTGATCTGGATTCTGAAACGTTTTCGGCTGAAAACTGCCCGAACTAAACAGCAATAGCTCAGCACTGGTAGGCACCATGGCACAGGGCGTGAATGCTCTAAAGTAGTTTATCAATTCTTGGCGTTGATCCTGGATGACGCGGCTCATTGTCTCTATCCCGCCCAGTTTAAGGGGCGAGATTTTTGCTGATTGCCCTGATTCGTCACTGCAACACCGCTTGATACGCTCTTGGATAGCAGCCGGATTTAAGCCCATATCTTTGAATACATCTGCTGAGCTAAGGGCCAATCCTTCCCATCAGCCTGCTTTGGCTAAAGCAGGTGTGGAATCGCTGGAAGTTCCGTCTACTGGAGAGGGTTTTCCTGATTATCTGCCCAATCTTGTTGCGACACTCCGCTTGGCGGTTGATCGTTTCCCCGGCGAAGTGATTGCCCTCACCAATGCTGATATCCACATTGCCTTGCAAGAGTCTGTTGTTGCCCGTCTTCGGAGTCTTGAGGCTGATTGCTTTTTGCTTTCCCATCGCACCGATATAACCGATCAGGCTTTTTTCGATTTGCCGATCGAGGGGCGCCAGGGGAGTGAAGACTCATTTTTGCCGGGTATCGATTTCGTCGCTGCCCGGGCTGAGGCTTTCAAGGCAGCCCTACCCTTTCTCGGCGATGAACTTACTATTGGTCTGCCCTGGTGGGATTTGCTGCTCCCGATGGCTTTGTTCGCCGCCGGGGCAACAAAGCAGTATCTCAGTAGTCTTCAGTTTTTGCATCTTAAGCACTCTGATCGCTGGGAGGTTCGCTGGCTTGATCGCATTGGCGCAACAGCCACCCGCCATTTGAATGCATCCATTCAGGGTTTTCGTGCACCTTCATCTGCTTTTGTATGGTCTCTTGCCTATCAAAAACTTGTTTCGCCGCTGCAGTCTCCGAAGGTGATGAAGTCGCGCTTGCGAATGCAGCTTGATTATCTACGTCAGCGTCGCTCCTGTCCCGTTTATCTCTACGATGTTTTGAGGATGACTGAAGGTCTTGTTTGTGAGCCGGGTTGGTCCCTCGACCAACGCTGGATTATGGCTTGGCAACCATTGCCTCCTTTGCAAACCAGAGCAATGAAACCCCAGGACTCGTTCGAGCAATAAGATTCAATCGAATTCAGGCTTGTATCGTTATTCAGTTTGATTCGGTATCATTTCACCATTAAAAAAATCGGCAAGCAGTTTAGCTTTTTTGTTTAAATTATTGTCGAGATCTGGGTTTGGTGCCTGTGCGGGTTCGGGGGAGAGTTTTTCTAGTTCTGGTAAAGGAAGGTTCGCCTCTGGTGCGCTAGCTGGTTGAGGGGCTGGTGCAGATTGTGACGCAACTTGATTGTCCTCGGCCAATGGTGTTGGCAGTTGCGTGGGGATTGGCGCACTGGTTGAGGGTGGCCCTGATGGACTGGGGCTATCTGCCGCCTCAAGGCTCACCTGTCTGGGGCTGCCAAAGGTTTTGGCCATGGCGCTTTCCAGTAGCGGCAGCCGGCTCTGAACCATGGCGATCCAGTTGCCAGCTACCCGCACCACGGCGCGCCGTTCATCGAGGCGGTGGAGAGTGGCCTGCTGGGAAAGCAGCATCCGGGTGGAGGGCAGCTCCAGGCTGGCCAGGATCTGTTGCCACAGTTCGCCAAGGTTGGCCTGGGCTGGCGGGCTTGCCGGAAGCGGAGCGGGTTGGGTTTCGCCGTTGGTTGGCTCTTGGGTGGCTTCGTCGGTTTCAGTGCTGCCAGTGCCTTCCATGGTCTTGCCATGGCCCGATGCAGCACTTGTCGCTCCAGGGTTTGCGCCGGTAGGTGCAGGTGTGGCAATGCCGGTTGGAGCCACGGATGGCTCTCTAGCGGCGTGCGGTGGTGGCCCAGGCAGCCTCACCGGAGCAGGGGCCGAGGCGGTGGCCCTGGCTTGGGCGACCCCGCTCGCCTGAGCCGGTTCGGCGTTGGCCAGGGGCTCCGCCAACAACCCCAGCAGCAGCACCTCGAGCCAGAGGCGGGGTTGCACGCTGTGGCGCAGCTGCTGCTCGCTGCCTTTGAGCTGGGCCTGCCAATGGAGTAGGCGTGCCTTGCCGATTGATCGAGCCACGGCGGGCAGTTCGGGCCGCAGGGCCGGCGACACGCTGGTGAGCTCCAAGCGGTCCGGCGCCACCCCGGCCAGCAGCAGATCCCGCAGCAACCCGGCCAGGCCCTGGAGCACGGCGGAGGGCTCGCGGCCCCGCTCCAACAGCTGGCGGCAGGCCTCAATCACCCCCAGGGGCTCGGCTTCGGCCATGGCCCGGGCCAGCAGCAGCAATTCCTGTTCGGGCACGGCCCCCAGAAGCTCCCACACCGCCAGGGGCTCGATCGGTGCAGGCAGCAGGCTGAGCTGATCCAGCAGGCTTTCGGCGTCGCGGAGGCCGCCCTGGGCCCGCTGGGCCACCACCTGCAGGGCTTCGGGGGTGATGCCGATCGCTTCCTGTTCGGCAATCCAGGTGAGGTGCTTTTCGAGGGCCTCCAGGGGGATGCGGCGGAAATCAAAGCGCTGGCAGCGCGAAAGGATCGTGGGCAGCACCCGCTGCGGATCGGTGGTGGCCAGCACGAACACCACCCGCGGCGGCGGTTCCTCCAGGGTCTTGAGCAGGGCGTTGAACGCAGCGGTGGAGAGCATGTGGCACTCGTCCACCACATAGACCTTCCAGCGGGCCTGCACCGGCGCGAAGCGCGAGCGTTCGATCAGCTCGCGGATGTTGTCGACGCCGGTGTTGGAGGCGGCGTCGATCTCGATCACGTCGAGGGCATTACCGGCAGCGATCGAGATGCAGAGCTC
>JBAXOO010000065.1:0-7931 GCA_037133235.1 Cyanobium sp. ELA507 | reverse complement strand
GTTCATCGGAAGGCTGGCGGCACGGATGGCACGGAGGTTGGAGAATGAGTCCCTGTATTTAATCGGTTGTGCCAGCGTCGCGCTGGTGAAAGAACCGCCAGCCGCCCGTTGAGCCTGCCCGCCGTGTCCCCCGCCGTGTCCATCGCCTTCGCTCCATCGATCGATCCCGCCCTGTTCGCCGACCGCCGCGACCGTTTCCTTCACCGCCTCGGCGGCGTGGCGGCGGTGATCCCGGCGGCCCCTCTGGCGACCCACCACGCCGATGTGGAGCACGCCTTCCGCCAGAACAGCGACTTCTGGTACCTAACCGGTTTCGATGAGCCCGGAGCGGTGGCCCTCTTCCTGCCCCACAAACCGGAGAACCCCTTTGTGCTCTTCGTGGCCCCCAAGGAACCCAGCGCCGAGGTCTGGAATGGCTTCCGCTGGGGCTGCGAAGGGGCGGTAGAGCGCTTTGGCGCCGATCTGGCCCATCCGATCGACGAGCTTGCGGAGCGGCTGTCGGGCTATCTGGAGGGGGCCGAAGGCATCGCTTTCCGGGTGGGTCGCCATCCAGCCGTGGAGCCCCTGGTGCTGAAGGCCTGGAGCACCCAGCTCGACCGGGCCCCGCGCAGTGGCCGCGCCGCCCTGGGGCTGGTGGCCCCCTGTCCGCTGCTGCACGAGCTGCGGCTGCGTAAATCCCCCCACGAACTTGGGCGGATGCGGGAAGCGGCCCGCATCTCAGCCGAGGCCCATGAGCTGGCCCGCCAGGTGGTGCGGCCCGGACTCAACGAACGGCAGGTGCAGGCCGTGATTGAACAGCATTTCCTCGAGCAGGGCGCCCGCGGTCCCGCCTACGGCTCGATCGTGGCGGGCGGCGACAACGCCTGCGTGCTGCACTACACCAGCAACACCGCGACCCTGAGCGATGGCGACCTGCTGCTGATCGACGCCGGTTGCTCCCTTGACGACTACTACAACGGCGACATCACCCGCACGTTCCCGATCAACGGCCGCTTCAGCGGCGAGCAGCGGGCCCTCTACGAACTGGTGCTTTCGGCCCAGGAGGCGGCCGTGGCGGTGGTGGCGCCCGGGCAGACGGCCGAGGGCGTGCACGACACCGCCGTGAGGGTGCTGGTGGCCGGGCTTGTGGATCTGGGCCTGTTGGCGGGGGAGGTGGACGGCATCATCGAGCAGGGCGCCTATCGCCACCTCTACATGCACCGCACCGGCCATTGGTTGGGGCTCGATGTGCACGATGTAGGCGCCTACCGGCTCGGCGAACACCACGTGGAGCTCGAGGAGGGCATGGTGCTCACGGTGGAGCCGGGCCTTTACGTAAGCGACCGATTGGCGGTACCGGAGGGCCAGCCCGCCATCGAGGAGCGCTGGAAAGGCATCGGCATCCGCATCGAAGACGATGTGGCCGTGACCGATCGGGGCCACGAGAACCTCACGGCATCGGCCCTGAAGTCGGCGGCGGCGATGGAGCGCTAGCTACGGAGTGCTGGCAACGGCGCGCTGGCAACTGGCGTCTTTGCAATGGGCGCTGCAGGTGGTGGCGTTGCAGGTGGTGCTGCGGACTGCACCCCACCAGGGCCCCAAAGGCGGGGGTGGGAGTTGCTTGGGGTCATGTTTTCTGCCGATTTGAATTCTGTTCAGGTCTGTACACAACGGCGGGACGGCCCCGGTGCTGCCCCTGCCCTTGGCCCTGGGCTCTGGTGCGCTGGTTCTGCCTGGCTGGCTAGCTAGGTCCGGCTGGTTAGGTCAGGGGCGACTCCCGATCCGCCAGCAGGGCGAGGAGGCTGGGGAGCACGGCGTTGGTGTGGGGCAGGATCCGGTCGGCGCCGGCCTCCTCCAGCCTCTGTTCATAACGGCGGCGGTTCTCCAGTTGATCCGGGCCGTGCAGGTGGGGCGGGGCCACCGCCAGGCTCAGGAAGGGCTGCCCGGGCATGGCGAGCCGGGCGCGCTGCACGGTTTGCACGTCGGCCACGGTGTCGCCCAGGTAGGCCACGGGCGGAGCCTCGGCCCCAAGGGTGAGGCCCCAGCGCTCCGCCATCACGGCCTCCGCCAGACGAAGCAACCCCGTGGGATCGGGCTTGTCGGGGGCATCCCCCATGGCGATCACCGGCGGCTCCATCAGCCCCAGCCGCTGCTGCAGCACATAGCGCACCGAGGGGGGTTCGGAGCCGCTCACGAATCCCCAGGCGATGCCGGCGTCGTTGAGATCGGTAAACAAGGCAGGGCCCACCAACAGGGGTTCGCTGCCGATGAAGCCCCGCCAAAGGGCTGGATCGCCCTGGGGATCACCACCGAAATAGAAGCCGCCAAACACCTCCACCAGGTCCGCCAGGGAGGGCAGGGTTGAAAGCGATGGCAGCGCGGCCCCCGCAGTTGCGCTGGATCCCACTGGAAAGAGAACGCCCGCGGGCGGCGATGGAGAGACCGTTCTGGCCGGTCGCATCGGCGAATCACCGGATGGCGTGGCGACGGAACCGTGATGGCGCCGCAGCAGCTCCAGGGAGGCCTCCCAGTCGTTGTTCCAGCAGCCCTCGCCCTTGAGGGCGTCGATCACCGCCGGATCGGGCCGCCAGCCGCTGTAGTGATGCACCGTTTCGACGATGGCGCGGCGGTAGCTGCCGCCCACATCCCGGATCACGCCGTCGATATCGAAGAGCAGAACGGCACGGGGATTCAGGGGGAGCATCCCGACTCGCTGGTAGGGTAATTGTTTGCTTCGTGCCCCTTGAGCCCCGAGACGATGACAGCATCCGGTAGCCCCGTTGTAACGGCTGAGCTGAGCGCTGTTGCCGGGGCCGAGGTGGTCGCGGCGGCCGCTCCCACCGAAGGCAGGCCAGTGATGCGCGGCGGCACCGCCGCCCTGGCCACGGCCACCATCGACGAAGACGGCGTTCCCTCCGGGTACACCCCCAAGGCCGATGAGGGCCGCTTTCTGCTGAAGATCCTCTGGCTCCCCGACAACGTCGCCCTGGCGGTGGATCAGATCGTGGGCGGCGGTCCCAGCCCCCTCACCGCCTACTTCTTCTGGCCCCGGGAAGATGCCTGGGAAACCCTCAAGGGCGAGCTTGAGGCCAAGAGCTGGATCACCGACAACGAACGGGTTGAGATCCTCAACAAGGCCACCGAGGTGATCAACTACTGGCAGGAGGAGGGCCGCGGCAAGTCCCTCGACGAAGCCAAGCTCAAGTTCCCCGACATCACCTTCTGCGGTACCGCCTGAACCCAGGCCACCCGCTCAATTCCCTTTTCGGCGGGGGCTCAGCACGGCGCCGAAAGCGCTCGCTGAGATCTTGGGCGGGTATTGGGTCGTGTCCACCCGGAAGGAACGCGATTCCTTCTGCACAGAGCCATCCGGGTACTCAAAGCGCACCACCCCCTGGAGGTTGATGCTGGCGTTGTCCCTGCCGGTCTGGTGGAGCCCCTCCACGGCCACCCTGGCGAATTGGCCAAAGAAGGCCGGATTGAATTGATCGGCTGCTTCGGTGCTGAAGGCGGAGCGGGCCGTGGCGTAGTCCTGGCGGGAGAGGGCGGCGTAAAGCCCCTCCACCGCTCCGATGGCGGCCTGCGTGCTGGCCTCCACCCCATCGGGGGACGGCATGGCCGCGATTGGGTTGTCCTTGCCGCCTTGGGTGGCCTGGCCGGAGCCGGTTGGCGGGAGTTCCGGGGCTGGAGGGGTCTCCACCGGGTCCGCTGGCGCGGGGATGGCTGCAGCGGGGCTGGCGGGCGGGCTTTCCGCTGGGCTGGCCAACGGGGCACCCGAGCTCGGGGCCGCTGGATTCGGGGCGGCTGGACTCGGGGCGGCGGAGCGCCCATCGGGGCTGGGGATGCGGTTGTTGAGCATCCACACGAGCAGGCCTGCTCCGCCCAGGAGCAGGGAGCCCGAGAGGAACCCGAGCAGCGCCGCGATCCAGGGCGGGCGGCTTGGCGGCGCTGCGGGGGGCACCAGCTCAGCCAGCGGGCCGGTCGCTTCAGGCTCCGGAGCGATCGACAGCGGGGTAGGGCCGCCCGGCTGGGCAGGGGCGGGTCCTTCCCAGGCTGGGGCCGCTCCCTCCCAGGCTGGGGCTGCTCCCTCCCGGGCTGGGGCTGGTAGGCCCAGCAGGCCATCGATCACGGCCTCCATCCGCTCGCACAGGGGGGCGGCGAAGATGCTGCGCAGCTCGTTGACCAGCCGGAAGCGCATGCGCCCATCGGCGAAGGGCGGTGTGGCGGTCGCGGCACTGAGGAAGGCGGGGGAGAGCACCAGATGGCGCAGGGGCGGCAGCAGGGCCTGCTCCCCGGCGCCACAGAGATCACCCACCAGCCCCTGCAACCGCCGGCTGTCGAGGGGGAGGCCCCTCTGCTGGTTGCGGATCAGGATCTCGCGCAGCTCGGCTCCCAGCCTGTGGTCGCTCATGGCCGTGGCGCGACTGGGGACGACGCTGGGGTTTGGGCTGGTTGCGGCATGGGGTTGGCCCAGAGGGATCGCAGGCTTCCCTCCAACTCCGGGCAGGTCCTGATCCCCTGGATGGGGAACCCCTGGGAAGGGGGCTTTCCGGGGGTAGGGAAGCTCGCGGCGATCAGGGCGCCGAGGGGGTCCTGCTGGGCCTGGCTGAGCAGGGCGTTTCGCTGCAGCCGCCCCGCCCGCAGCCCCTCAAACTGGCTGCGTCGATTGCGTAGTTCGGCGTTGGCTAACCCCATCGTGCCGCATAGTCGCCGGGCTTCCTCGGCCACGAGATTCTGATCGCCCCCCGCCATGCTGGCAGGGTGAAAGGCCCTTTGCAGAGCCGCTAGGGCGCCCGCTCCGGCAACGACCAGCCCTCCCAGCAGGGCCAGCAGCAGGGCTCTCCTTCGCTCCAGCCCGCCCACAGGCTGCCTCGCCACCCAGCCGGCATTGACGGCTTGGCTTGCTTGTGGGATCGCCAAGGCACCGCCCGGGCTCGCGGGGGGCTCGACAGGTGTCTCCGCCGGTTGGGCTTCTTGGGGGTCTTCGGCCGGCCGGCCCCAGTGGGCGATGGCCACGGTGCCATCGTCGCCGCAGCCTTCGGCGCTGATCCTCTCCAGGCTGGTGGCCAGGGCTGACGGGGCCATCTCGGTGGCCAACCAGGTGGCCAGGGCCAGGAAATCGCCATCACTGGCGCAGGATTTGCGGATGCCGTCGGTGGCGAGCACCAAGGCAAAGGGCGCAGTGGAGGGATCCAGGGGCCACCAGGCGGCGCGGAACCCCGCCGGGCCGGTGCCTTCCCCCTGGCTGAGGCTGCCGGTGGCTTCCCCCACGGTGGAGTCCCGAGCTTCTTCGCTCAACAGCTGGGCCCGCCCGCCGTCGATCCGCACCAGGTCCCAATCGCCCAGGCCGGTGTGGCCCCACCAACCGGGGGCCAGCAGCACCAGGCCCAGGGTGGTGCCGTAGGGGCGGGGTTCGAAGGGGAGGGCGGCCTGGCCGGGTTGGCCATCCCAGTGGTGGCGGACTCCGGCAAGCCAGTGTCGGCGAATGGCGGCGGGAAGGTCGTGCTCAAGCCAGCGTTGCCGCCGCTCCGGCTCCCCCTTCAGGCCTCCCGTCCCCAGTCCCCCAGCAGCCGGGCCACCAGTAGCCGGGCCCCCAGCAGCCGCCAGGGTCTCTGCCACCGCCTTGACGGCGGCCTGGCAGGCCAGGGCACTCCCCACGGCGCTGTGGGGGTAGGCCGCGGCGCCATGGCCATCGGCCACGGCCAGCAGGGTGAGTCGCTCGCTCCCGTGGCCGGTCACCGTGGCAACCAGGGAGGCGTCCTGGCAGGGCTGGCCCCGGCGCCGGTGGGCCGCGCCCGTGCTGCTCTGGGCCAGGGGGGTGGACCAGCGGTTCAGCATGGCCTCGTTACCACTTGAGGGGATCGGGATCGTCGATCGGATCGAGTTCGGTGGGGGGGAGGTCCGGCAGCGGCACGTTGTAGCCCCCCTCGACGTCGCCCCCTTCGAAGTCGCCGCCGATCTGGCTGGCGCTGGTGGAGGCGGCCCCCACCACGGCGGTGGAGGCCCACTGGATGTAGCGGGCCAGGGTGGTGGCGTTGCTGGCCTGCAGGGGCCGCCGGGGGGAACGGCCCAGGGGGTGGCGCGGCATCTCGCCGCTGCCGCCGGGCACTTCTCCGGCGGGCAGGTCGCGGCCGGATCCCGGCCCGATGAACCGTTGCAGCACCTCCCCGTCGGCGTCGTGCCCCATGGCGATAGCCAGCCGCACCGCCTTGCGCGCCCAGGGTTCGGCCATCAAGGTGGCCAGGCCCGCCTCGAAATCGTCGGTGGGCTGGCCATCGGAGATCAGCACCAGCACCGGCGGCAGGGCCCGCTGCTCCATCGGCGGACTGCGCAGTTCGGCGGCGAGCAGTTCCAGGGCCTCCCCCAGGGCGGTCACACCGCCGGCCTGCAGATCCACCCAGTGCAGCTCCTCCACGGGGGTGGGGGTGGCGATATGCCAGGCGGCACGGTCGGCGAAGCGCAGGGCCCGCACCAGCACCCGGGCCTCGGGGTTGTCGCGGGCCACCGCCGCCATCGACGGCAGCGACTGGCGGATCGCCTGGTTGAGCGATTGGATCTTGCCCTGGGCCTCCATCGACCCGGAGCAGTCGCAGAGGTAGATGAAGTGGAGCGGACGGCTCGCCAGCCTGACGTTGGGGAAGGCCATGGGGAGAGGAAGGCCAGGGAGCAGGCCGGTGCGGTGGGTGTGCTGCGGTGGGCGGAGCGAGTGGCTTCAGTCCTGGATCAACACCCGTCCGGCGGCGCCGCAGAGCTGGGTCACTGTGGCGAGATTACCGGTTTCGCCCGGGGCCACCGTGACCGTATCCCCGCCGCTCAGGACCAGGGTCCAGGGATGGGAGGAGAGGTTGCGCAGCCCCATCAATCCGGGCCGCCGCGGATGGGCTTCCACCCGGGCCAGGGGGTGCTCGAGGGATTCGGCCGCCAGGGGGTCGAGGTGGTGGCTGTGCAGTTCGTTGCCGGCCGCCACGCTGATCACCCCGGCCGGGGCCACGAGCCGCGGCGGTGGCTTCAAGACCGAGGCGCAGGCCCAACAGAGGCTGGTCCCGGCGGGATCGGCGAAGTTTTCCTCGCCGCAGCTGGGGCAAAGGCGCCGCTGGTCGAGGCTGGCGGCCAGGGTCTGGCGCCATTGGCCCGTGAGGGTGCGCCGGGAGGGGTCCCGCAGCCCGGGCCCGAAACTGCGCTCAAAGTGCTCCTGCAGCGGGCGCGGGTAGATCGGCCAGGTGAGCAGGGCCGACCCATGCTCGATCGGATCTGGGCGGTTGCGGCCATCCAGCGGGTCGAACACAAACACCGGGTCTTCGGCGTAAAGGCGGCGGCGGCCGGGCAGGTCGAGGCAGGGAATCGCCAGTTCAAGGGCCCCCTTGAAGGGGTCGTGGCGGGTGAGCAGCTGGAACAGCAGCGCTGCCAGTGAAAAGAGATCCGATGCTCCATCGGGTCGGGCCAGCCCCAGGGCCACCTCCGGTGCCATGAAGCCCCAGGTGCCGATCACGGCGCCGCCGGCGCGGCCGCTCACATCGACGTTGTCGTTGTCGCCAATGAGGATGCGGCCCGAGGCGGGGTCGAGGAAGACGTTGCCCAGCGAGACATCCTTGTAGCAAAAGCCCAGGCTGTGCAGGGCATGAAAGCCGCTGGCCAGATGGAAGGCGCCGCGCAGCACGTTCTGGAGGCTGATGCTGAGCCGGCCGGCCGCATGGTCCACCGCGCTGCGGTAGCCGGCGGGCCTGAGGGGCATGAGGTACCCCCACCCCTGCGCCTTGGCCGCTTGCGCCCCTGCCGCCTGAGGCGGTCGCACCAGGGCCAGGGGCCAGAGGAAATCACCGCTGGGGGAGCCGCGGCGGATGCTCTCCTGGAGCCGTTCCGCCAGGCCCGGATCGCGGCGCAGGAAGCCGGGGTGAAACCACTTCAGGGCCAGTTCCTCGCCCCCATCCCCCCCGACCCGCACGGCGTAGACC
>JBAXOO010000064.1:0-8001 GCA_037133235.1 Cyanobium sp. ELA507 | reverse complement strand
CTCATCGCGGAAGGCTCGGCCGGTGAGCAGCAAGGGCATCGGGCTTCTCGTTCAGCAGTGGGAGTCTGGCAGCCCCCGGCGGAAGCTGGTGGAGGGGCGGGACCAAAACTCCTCGGCTCTAGTCGCGCTAGCCGGCCCCATCACTAGTTCGCTGAAAACCCATGCCGACCGGCGAGCGATGAAAAGATACGCCGAACCAATGGAATGCCTTCTAAGCGAGGCCAAGTACGCAACATAAGACATAGCAACGAAAGATAGAGGAGCCAGTTCGAAATTTCGTCAACAAGGAATGCAGGAACTCGGGAAAGAGGATATCCGAAGCCCGTCATAGCTACCCATGGAAGCCACATCGAAACGACTAGGGTGCTGATGGCAATTAGAGACATCGAACGCAACTGCCGATTTGAAAGCCAGCCAACAAGCTGGGGAACGGCAAGCAAAAGAAACATGAAGCGATAATTGTAGTTATTGCCAAGCCAGAAGGTGCCAACATAAATGGCTGCACCCGCCCGAAAACAGTCAAGTGCTCGATCCAGAGCACGGCTTCCGCCCTCAAATTCGACACGTGCTAATGGCAAACAAAATAAGAAACAACCGATCGTCAGAGCAATGAGTGGAATGTAATTGTGAAATGTTCCAGCGATCGCGTGCGTATGGACGCCATAAGCCATCATCCCAAAACTCTTCCCGGTAACCCTGCCAATACGAGATAAGTCGGAAAAGATGGCGATAAAATAGGCGAGGAAACAGGCAAAAAACAAGCAAGGAAGCAAGGTGCGATACGCTTTAAATCGAAACAGGTAGAGCCCCGAAAAGACTGGGAAAAGCTTGATAAAGGCGGCAACCAGCAATACAATAGAAGCCAAAGCAGGCCAGGCAGACAATGAAATTGAAAGGCAAATTAGGAAGAAAACGAAAAGATCATGATTAGCGCGTTCAAGCCCAAGCACAACAGCTGGAGAAAAAATTGTTAAGGCCAGCACCCAGCTCGCCCAAGAAGAAAGCGGGGGCAAAGCGAGAAGCAAACCAAAGAAAAACAAAAATATTAGCAAAAATCCAACAAAATTAGTACTGGCAATCCTTAAGCCCAGCACACCAACCAACCACTTAAGAAAAACAGGATGATTGAGGGGCCTATGGAGTGGATCATAAGGGTTATCCACTGAAGGATCATGCCCATGCATCATGGACTCTCCAGCACCGGTGAGGTTCAGAAGATCCCCAAAAGGAAATCGATCGATCCCCCAAAGAGACCCTATGCGGTCGAATCCGTGGAGCCAGCCATAGACTAAACAGAAAACCACAACCAGCCCAACAAGGAAAGACAAAAGCCTCTTGCCTGAGAAAAGCTTTGCGATCGAGTCGCCTAAAACTTCGATGGTTCTCATTGCTGAATTTGATTTTCAGTGGTTATTAGGCTCAGCCTGTAATAGATCAGGGCGTAACCAGCTGACCCAGTGCTGCCAGCGCAACTCTCCATGGCGCCGAGCATTTCCGAAATGATTTCAGGGTGCGACTCGAGGGGGCTAGGGAGATCAGGGCGGGCAACTCCGAGGTGGATTGCACCCACCGGCAGCCAGAACAGTCTTAATCCGAACGCCGCGTACGGGGGGGACAGCATCGACATCACCCGCTAGACCTCAACCACGGCCGCTCCCCGGCCCACGCTTTGGTGGCCCAGGTGGGGTGGCCGCACCCCATGAAGCTGGAACTGGAGATTTACGGCTCCCCCAAGCCCCGGGCGGAGATGAGATGGGCTCGGTAGCCAACATCCCTGAGGCGCCTGAGCAGACGGGTCTCGGACCCACCTTCGAGCGGTGCAAAGAGGGCCAGGGCGCCGGCGCGCTCCAACTCATCGCGGAAGGCTCGGCCGGTGAGCAGCAAGGGCATCGGGCTTCTCGTTCAGGAGTGGGAGTCTGGCAGCCCCCGGCGGAAGCTGGTGTGGGCAGTAAGGCCATGGGGTAAGGTATCTGCTTGTACTGCTGTCTGTGCCCGTCCGCTAGCCGGGCCTCCAGACCACAGCACAGGGACCGTCATTGGTGACGGTCTCTCCAGGCCAGTACGGCGCCCAAACCGAAGCTTTCCAGCCAAGGCCCAGGCACCGTCGGGAAACTGCCGATCCGCAAGGGGAGCTCGCTGCCCAAGCACGGCCCGGGAAGGTTCCTTCCCGGCCAACGATCCGGTCAAGTCCCAGCCCGCTGAATCGCCTCGCTAGCCCCAGGCCTTATCACCGTTGGCCCCCAGCCAGCGTTGCTCAGGCCAGATCTGCGAATTTCCGCATTCAGCCCCCCGCCGCGTCGCCGGTGCCCCCGGGCACGGTTCCGGTGCGTGATCACCAGTCACGCCACCGCCTGCGCGGCTGTCCAGCTGGCGTTCCTTCCCCTCCCATGTCCATCGGCATTCTCGGGAAGAAATTGGGCATGTCCCAATTCTTCGACGACGAAGGCAGATCCATCCCGGTCACCGTGATCGAGGCGGGCCCCTGCCGCATCACCCAACTCAAGAACGAATCCACCGACGGCTACAGCGCGGTGCAGATCGGCTTCGGAGAAATCCGCGAAAAGCTGGTCAACAAACCCGCCAAGGGCCACCTGGTCAAGTCCGGGTCGGATCCCTTGCGTCACCTACGCGAATACCGCGTTGAAGCCGTTGACGGCCTCGAACTCGGTGCTCCGATCACGGTCACGGCCTTCGAAGCCGGCCAAAAGGTCGACGTCAGCGGGGACACCATGGGCCGCGGCTTCTCCGGCTTCCAGAAGCGTCACGGCTTCAGCCGCGGACCGATGAGCCACGGCTCAAAGAATCACCGCGAGCCCGGTTCGATCGGCGCCGGCACCACGCCGGGCCGTGTGTACCCCGGCAAGCGCATGGCTGGCCGCTATGGCGGCAAGCAGATCACCACCCGTGGCCTCACCATCCTCAAGGTGGATGTCGAACGCAACCTGCTGGTGGTGAAAGGGTCGGTTCCCGGCAAACCCGGGGCCCTGCTCGACATCCGCCCGGCCAAGCGGGTCGGCAGCAAAGGGGCGTCCTGAGGAGAACCATGGCAAACGTTGTGATTCGCGATTGGCAGGGCAAGGAGAGCGGCGAGGCCGCCCTTGACCTGAAGGTGGCCAGGAAGACCACCGCCGGCGACCTGCTCCACCGGGCGGTCGTGCGGCAATTGGCCCATGCCCGCCAGGGCACCGCCAGCACCCTGACCCGGGCTGAGGTGGCTGGTGGTGGCCGCAAGCCCTACAAGCAGAAAGGCACCGGCCGGGCCCGCCAGGGCTCGATCCGCACACCGCTCCGTCCAGGCGGTGGGATCGTGTTTGGTCCCAAGCCCCGCAGCTATGCGATGGCGATGAACCGCAAGGAACGTCGCCTAGCCCTGCGCACCGCCCTGATGAGCCGCCTCGACGACATCGTGGTTGTCAAGGGGTTCGGTGAAGGGCTCGAGACCCCCAAAACCCGGGAAATCACCGCCGCCCTGGGCCGCTTCGGCATCGAAGCCGGCAGCAAGGTGCTGGTGATCCTCGACAATGCCTCCGAGGCCGTGCGACTTTCCGTGCGCAACCTCGAGAAGGTGAGGCTGATCGCCGCTGATCAGCTCAATGTCTTCGACTTGCTCCACCACACCAAGTTGGTGGTCAGCGAAGAAGCACTCGCGAAGATTCAGGAGGTCTACGGCGATGGCTGAACGTTTCACGGATCGGCTGGCGGATGTGATCCGTCGCCCCCTGATCACCGAGAAGGCCACCCGGGCCCTCGAGTTGAATCAGTACACCTTTGAGGTGGATCACCGGGCAGCCAAGCCCGACATCAAGGCGGCCGTCGAATCCTTGTTCGACGTCAAGGTCATTGGCGTGAGCACCATGAATCCCCCCCGTCGCACCCGTCGGGTGGGGCGCTTCGCCGGCAAACGTGCCCAGGTGAAGAAGGCAGTGGTGCGCCTCGCCGAGGGCAACGCCATCCAGTTGTTCCCAGAGGCCTGAGGGGTCTGAATCGTCATGGCAATCCGTAACTACAGACCCATCACCCCCGGCACCCGGACCCTGGTGGTGACCGACTTCAGCGACGTGACCGGCCGCGGTCGCGAACGCGGGCTGGTGGTGGCCAAGCACCGCCGCAAAGGCCGCAACAACCGTGGCGTTATCACCTGCCGCCACCGCGGTGGTGGCCACAAGCGCCTCTACCGCATCGTTGATTTCCGCCGCGACAAGCACGGCGTAACGGCTCGGGTAGCAGCAATCCACTACGACCCGCACCGCAACGCCCGCCTTGCCCTCCTCTATTACACTGATGGCGAGAAGCGGTACATCCTCGCTCCAGCCGGCGTGACCGTGGGCCAGAGCGTGGTCTCCGGACCCGATGCACCCATCGAGACCGGCAACGCCCTGCCCCTCTCCGCCATTCCGCTCGGTTCCAGCGTCCACAACGTGGAGCTCTATGCCGGCCGGGGCGGCCAGATGGTGCGCACCGCCGGCGCCAGCGCCCAGGTGATGGCCAAAGAAGGCGACTACGTCGCCCTGAAGCTGCCCTCCACGGAGGTTCGTCTCGTGCGGCGCGAGTGCTACGCCACCCTCGGCGAAGTCGGCAACAGCGAGCAGCGCAACACCAGCCTCGGTAAGGCCGGTCGCAAGCGCTGGCTCGGGCGGCGCCCAGAGGTGCGCGGCAGCGTGATGAACCCTTGCGACCACCCCCACGGTGGTGGCGAAGGCCGCGCCCCGATCGGCCGTTCCGGGCCCGTCACACCCTGGGGCAAGCCGGCCTTGGGCTTCAAGACCCGCAAGCGGAACAAACCGAGCAATCGGTTCGTGCTCCGGAAACGTCGCCGCACCTCCAAACGGAGCCGGGGCGGACGCGACTCCTGATGACCCACACCGCTCTGCCGTACGCCTGATCCGCCATGGGACGCTCACTCAAAAAAGGCCCATTCGTCGCCGACAGCCTGCTCCGCAAGCTCGAGAAGCAGAATGCCGCCGAAGACAAATCCGTGATCAAAACCTGGTCACGCGCCTCCACGATCTTGCCGATGATGATCGGCCACACCATTGCCGTTCACAACGGCAAGGCCCACGTGCCCGTCTACGTGACGGAGCAGATGGTGGGCCACAAGCTCGGGGAATTCGCCCCGACCCGCACCTTCCGCGGCCACATCAAAGACAAGAAGGGAGGCCGCTGAACCGATGGCTATCACCAACCCCAACACCCAGGCCATCGCCCATGGCCGCTACATCCGCGGCTCCGTCTCCAAGGTGAGGCGGGTTCTCGACCAGATCCGGGGGCGCACCTACCGCGACGCCCTGATCATGCTCGAGTTCATGCCCTACCGCTCCACCGGCCCTATCACCAAGGTGCTGCGCAGCGCGGTAGCCAATGCCGAGAACAACCTCGGGCTGGATCCCTCCAGCCTGGTGATCAGTCAGGCCAGCGCCGACATGGGTCCATCCCTGAAGCGCTTCCGCCCCCGCGCCCAGGGTCGCGCCTACGCGATCAAAAAACAGACCTGCCACATCAGCATTGGTGTGGCGGCCCCTTCCGCCTGAACCCCGAGGACACCGACCGATGGGACACAAGATCCATCCAACCGGCCTGCGCCTGGGGATCACCCAGGAACACCGCTCGCGCTGGTACGCCCCAAGCAAGACCTATCCGACCCTCCTCCAGGAGGACGACCGGATCCGCAAGTTCATCCACAAGAAATACGCCGCCGCTGGCATCAGTGATGTGCTGATCGCCCGCAAGGCCGACCAACTCGAGGTGGAACTCAAGACCGCGCGCCCCGGCGTGCTGGTCGGTCGCCAGGGCAGCGGCATTGAGGAACTCCGCACCGGCATCCAGAAAACCCTTGGAGATGCAAGCCGTCAGGTGCGCATCAACGTGGTGGAGGTGGAGCGGGTCGACGCCGATGCCTACCTGCTGGCCGAATACATCGCCCAGCAACTGGAAAAGCGGGTCGCCTTCCGCCGCGTCATGCGCATGGCGGTGCAGCGGGCCCAACGGGCCGGCGTGCTCGGCCTGAAAATCCAAGTGGGCGGTCGCCTCAATGGCGCCGAGATTGCCCGCACCGAGTGGACCCGCGAAGGTCGTGTGCCCCTGCACACCCTCCGGGCCGACATCGACTACGCCACCAAGGTGGCCAGCACCACCTATGGGGTGCTGGGCATCAAGGTCTGGGTGTTTAAGGGAGAAGTGCTCCCTGGCCAGGGTCAGCAGCTGCCCGCCGACGCCGCACCGCGGCGCCGCGCCAGCCGCCGGCCCCAACAGTTCGAAGATCGCTCCAACGAGGAGTGAGGGAGGTCTGAATCATGCTGAGTCCACGACGCGTCAAATTCCGTAAGCAGCAGCGAGGCCGTATGCGCGGCATCGCTACGCGCGGTAACACCATCGCCTTTGGCGAATTCGCCCTACAAGCCCAGGAGTGTGGCTGGATCACCTCCCGCCAGATTGAGGCTTCACGCCGGGCCATGACCCGCTATGTCAAGCGGGGCGGCAAGATCTGGATCCGGATCTTCCCGGATAAGCCGGTCACCATGCGCGCCGCCGAAACCCGAATGGGTTCCGGTAAGGGCAACCCGGAGTTCTGGGTGGCGGTGATCAAGCCGGGGCGCATCCTGTTCGAAATGGGGGGTCCCGAAATCACCCCCGAAATCGCCCGGGAAGCTATGCGGCTGGCCCAATACAAACTGCCGCTTAAGACCAAGTTCATCAGCCTGGCCGACCAGGTGGATGACGCGGTGGCTGAACCAGCGGCCCCCGAACCCGTCCTCGCCCTGGAGTCCTGACCATGGCCCGTCCCGCTATCGCCGAGGTGCGCAAGCTCACCGACAGCGACCTCACCGAACGCATCACCGCCACCCGGCGCGAGCTGTTCGAGCTTCGCTTCCAGCAGGCCACCCGCCGCCTGGAAAACCCGCACCGCTTCAAGGAGGCCCGCATCAAGCTGGCCCACCTGCTTTCGGTGCAGCAGGAGCGTCAACGCTCCACCGCGTCCTGATCCCCCACCACTCCCATGGCACTCAAGGAAAGGGTCGGCACCGTCGTCAGCGACAAGATGGACAAAACGGTGGTGGTGGCGGTGGAAAACCGCTTCCCCCACCCCATCTATCAGAAGACGGTGAGCCGCACCACCCGCTACAAGGCCCACGACGAAACCAACGCCGTCAAAGTTGGCGACAGGGTTCGTATCACCGAGACCCGCCCCCTCAGCCGCACCAAGCGGTGGCAGGTGGCTGAAGTTCTCTCCACCACCAGCGCCGGCTGAGGAGCACCCCATGATTCAGCAGGAAACCTTCCTCACCGTTGCCGATAACAGCGGTGCCAAGCGCATCCAGTGCATCCGTGTACTGGGTACGAACCGTCGCTACGCCCACGTGGGCGATGTGATCGTCGCGGCCGTCAAAGATGCGATGCCCAACATGGGCGTCAAGAAATCGGATGTGGTTAAGGCCGTGGTGGTGCGCACCCGCGCCACCCTGCGCCGCGAGACCGGCAACTCGATCCGCTTCGACGACAACGCCGCAGTGATCCTGGGCAACGACAACAACCCCAAAGGCACCCGGGTATTCGGCCCGGTGGCCCGCGAACTACGGGAACGCAACTTCACCAAGATTGTTTCCCTCGCTCCGGAGGTGATCTGAGATGGCCACCGCAACCCCCAAAGCCAAAGCCCAAGTGCGCATCAAGATGCGCATCAAGAAAGGCGACACCGTGCAGGTGATCGCTGGTAAGGACAAGGGCAAAACCGGCGAGGTGATCCGCACCCTGCCCTATGAAAACCGGGTGGTGGTGCAGGGCATCAACATTCGCACCCGCCACGTCAAGCCCACCCAGGAGGGTGAAACCGGTCGGATCGTGAGCGAGGAGACCTCCCTGCACGCCTCCAACGTGATGATCTATTCCACCGCCAAACAGGTGGCCAGTCGCGTGGAAATCGTGACCGACAAGGACGGCACCAAAAAACGGCGCCTCAAGAAGACCGGGGAAATTCTGGATTAACCCCCAGCTCCTGGCCAACAC
>JBAXOO010000063.1:0-8023 GCA_037133235.1 Cyanobium sp. ELA507 | reverse complement strand
CCGGCCACCTGGTGGTGGCCAACACCCCGGCCCTGGCCCTGGTGAAGATCAGCAAGGCCACGCCCGATCCAGCCGGTGGCTTCATCCAACGGGACCCCGCCAGCGGCGAGCCCAATGGGGTGCTGGAGGAAACGGCTGGCCTGCCTTTCATGGCCCTGATCCCCCAGCCCGATCAGGCCGAGAAACTGCGGCGCCTCGATGCGGTTCAGAAATGGTGGGCCAGCTACGGCCTCACCACCGCCCAGGACGGCCTCAGCAACGCCGGCAACATCACGCTGCTGCGGGAGGCGGGCCGCCAGGGGCGGTTGATTCTCGATGTGGTGAGCTATCCCTTCTACCGGGTGCTGGGCGAGCTGAGCAGCCTCGATGCGCGGGCCAGCAGCAGGGCCGTGATTGTCGCGCCCGGCAGCGACCCACGAGCAGTCGCAAACGGCAAGGCCGCCTCTGCCAACCCTCCAGGGACACCCGCGCCGATCAGCTCCTTGGTGTCGAACGCAGGCCGTGAATTCGCCAGCGGAGCCCAAGCGGCCACGCCGCCACCAGCCGATGGAGCCGCCACCGCCAAGCTAGAGGTGGGGACCTATCGCAACCACCTCAAGATCGGCGGCATCAAGCTCACCGGTGATGGCTCACCCCAGGGCAAGACCGCCTACATGAGCCAGCCTTACAGCTCACCGCCCCCGGGGCAGAAGGCCGATTACCGCGCCTACGCGGTGATGAACCAACAGGAGGTGAGCGATTGGGTGGCCTTCGGCTACCGCAACAACGTGCAGATCATCACCCACACCAATGGCGATGCCGCCCTCGACCAGTTCCTGCTGGCGGTGCAGCAGGCCCGCGCCAGCTATGGCGCCAAGGATCTGCGGCCGGTGGCGATTCACGCCCAGCTTGCCCGCCACGACCAAGTGGACCGCATCAAGGAGCTGGGGATCGTGCCGAGCTTCTTCACCGCCCACACCTATTTCTGGGGCGACTGGCACCGCCAGAGCTTCGGCGAACAGCGGGCGGCGGGGATCAGCCCCACCGGCTACGCCTACGGCAAGGGCGTGATCTTCACCAACCACAACGACGCGCCGGTGGTGCCCCCCGACATGCTGCGCCTGGCCCAGACGGCTGTGGTGCGCACCACCCGCAGCGGCTTCGTGCTGGGCCCTGCGGAGCGGGTGAGCCCCTATGTGGCGCTCAAGGCCATCACCGATTGGGCTGCCTATCAGTATTTCGAGGAGAAGAGCAAGGGCACCCTGGAGCCCGGCAAGATCGCCGATCTGGTGATCCTCGATCGCGATCCGCTCAAGGGTGATCCCACCACGATCAGCACGATCAAGGTGGTGGAAACGATCAAGGAAGGGAAGCCCATCTTCCGGCTTGGGGTGGACAAGATCGATACCGCCTCGGCCCAGGCCGCCAGCCGGGTGGCCGCCACTCCTGAGCTGGCGGAGCAGCGGATTCACAGGCATTGACCCTGACCCTCAACTTCAAAGGCACCAACCCTCAACCTCCCCATCCCCATGCAACGTCTATTGATTGCCATCGGGGCCGTTGTTCTGCTGGTGGGCCTGCTCTGGCCCCTGATCAGCAGCAGCGGTCTCGGACGCCTCCCAGGCGACATCAACATCCAGCGCCCCGGACTGCAGATCTATTTCCCCTTCACCAGCGGCCTGTTGGTTTCTGCCGGACTGAGCCTGGTGCTCTGGCTGCTGCGGCGGTGAGGTCAGGCGGCGTGAACACCGCCAGCGGTTGCGGCCCAGGGCATGCGGCCGTGGGCCGCAACCGCTCAGCCCAAAAACCTGAGCCTCACAACCGGAACATCACCTGGGAAATCACCACCCAGGCGTTCTTGTCGCCGAACACGTCATAGGTGGTGAGTTTGTAATTGCCCTCCAAGCCCAGCTGCAACCAGGGGTTCACATCCCACAGCACGTTGGCGAAGACGCCGCTGTTCACCTGCAGGCCGAACAGCCCGGAGTCCTGGGCGTGGTCGATGCCATAGCCGAGATTGAGGCGCAGGTTGTCGGCCAAGTACACGTAGAGCTGGCCCCAGCCGCCGGCGGTGGGCACGGCCTTGTTCGTGGCGCGGTTGTAGGTCTGGAGAATGCCGGCCATGTATTCGCCCAGGCCTTGGCCGGTGTAGAGCTCGCCGCTGATGCCGAAGCGGCGGCCCAGGGCGATCTGGCCATCAAGGGCCGCACCCCACACGTTCACTGTGGAGCGATCGGAAACCAGGGTGATTGGATCACTCGGGCGGATGTTGTCGAGCACCCGCAGTTGGCCCACCACACCCGAAACCCCCAGCTCCACTGGCCGCACCCTGCGGCCACCGGCGCGGTCGGCATAGGCGCCGAAGCCGAGGTTGAGGCGGGCCTCCAGGTTGGGCCAGCCGTTGTCCTCCACAATCTCCTCGCTCTGCAATCGGGTGAGGTCCACGGTGCTGGGCAGGGCGGTGGTGACCGGCGACGAGGCCGCCAGCTGCACCGCCCCACCAAAGCCCGGGCCCGCCTCAAAGCTGCGCTCCACCCGGAACTGGGGCCGGTAGGCGCCGGGGTTGCCGGTGGCGGCCAGCTTGCCGTTGGGCAGGGTGTCCGGATCGCGGGGGGCGAACACATCGAAGTTCTGGCCGGCGGCCACCCGCCAGGCGCCATTGCTGATCTCGCCGTAGGCCACCACTGGCGTGAAGCTGTAGCCCTCCGACAGCAGGTTGTCCTGCAGCCAGAACAGCGCAAAGGCGCCGGGCGTCCAGGAGCCCCACTTCGGCCCGCGGAAGGCTGCGGACACCGTGCTCTGCTGGGCCGAGAGGTCGTAGGCGGGGGCCGGATCCTTCGGGCTCACGATCAGGGGCTGGCCCGGGTTGAAGGTGTAGCGACTGCTCGAGAAGCCCAGCAGCTTGGCCTCGGCCCCCAGCCGCAGGGTGGCGCCGCCGGCCTGGAGGGTGAAGCCCTTGCCGGGGGTGTAGGTGGCGGTTGATGCCTGAGGGTTCCTGGCCGGCTCGGCAGGAGCGGTGGGAGGAACTTGAGCGGTCAGGGTGCTGGTCGTGGCGGATGGGGCCGGGGCGAACGCTGGGGCTGATGCGGCGGGCGCGCCGGAGATGGCAGCACCTGGGATGGCAGCCCCCGGTGAGGCGGCCTGGCCGGTGAGCTGGCGGCGCAGCTGGGCCAGGTCGGCGGCGAGGGTGTCCTGGCGGGCGGTTTCGGCGGCCAGTTGGCTCTGCTGGGCGGTGATGCGCTGGCGGGAGGCGGCCAGTTCCTGCTCCAGACGCTCCAGCCGGTTCAGGGCATCGCCAGGGTTGCGGCAGGCGGGGGCGGCGGCCAGCTTCGCCGCCAGGGCTGGATCGGCCCGCAGGAGCTGGGCCGGCGCCGTGGTGGCGGGCAACCCCAAGGCGCGGCGGCACCCGGGCACGGCCAGGCTGGCCGCTACGCCCGGTGGCTGAGGCGCATCGGCCCGGGCGGGGGGTACGGGCGCGATCGCCGAGCCTCCCGCCAACAACAGGGGGAGCAGAAACGGGCTGGGCCGGCGCTGGTGGAGCAGACCGTTTCGGGACCACGGGCCAAAGGAAAACACCAGCGCAATGCGGGCCAGGCTCAACACGCAGGCGATAGCAAATCTGGGTGGATGATGGCCATGGGCGCAGCGATTCGCCAGTGTTAAGCGGCGATGGCACTGCGCAGAAAACGCAAAGTTGCGGCATCCGCTTAAGGGCAGGCCTACCTTTTGAGCGCTGTCCCAGCGATTCCATGGCTCCCACTTGGTCGCTCTCGACAAAGCCCTTGCCGCCGATCGCCGCGTCGATTTCCCTGGCCTCCGCCCCGGCTCGGCGACGCGTCACCTCTGGGGGTGTCGCCCTTGGGATCGCGGGCCTCCTGCTGGGGTTCCATTCAGCCCCGCGGGCCCTGGCGGCGGAGCTCCCAACGGGCCCGGGAGCACCAGCGGTCGCCGAAGCCCTGACCAGCGGCCTGGTCGTACCGACGGCTCAACCCAATTCAGCCTTGATGGCCCAGGCCCAGGCCCAGGTCCAGGCCCAAGCCCCGCCCCCCGCCGCTGGAGGTGGCCTAGGGGCGGAAACCCCCCAGCAGCTGGGCGCGGAGGAGTCCAGCCTGGCCAAGCAACTGGCGAACCCGGTGGCCTCGCTGATCAGCGTGCCGTTCCAGTTCAACTTCGACCGTGGCATCGGCGTCCAAGACAACATCCAGCGAGCCACCCTCAACATCCAGCCGGTGGTGCCCTTCAAGCTCTCGGCCGACTGGAACCTGATCTCCCGCACGATCCTGCCGGTGGTGAACTTCCAGGGCGCGGCGGGGCCGGAAACCGGCCAGCTCAATTTCGGCGACACCGTGCAGAGCCTGTTCTTCTCTCCGGCCAAACCCGGCCCCGGTGGTGTGATCTGGGGTGTCGGCCCGGTGGCCCTGCTGCCCACCGCCACCGGCCAACTCAGCGGCATCCACCAATGGGGCCTCGGACCCACCGGGGTGGCCCTGGTGCAGCGGGGGCCCTGGACCGTGGGCGCGCTGGCCAACCACCTCTGGAGTGTGGCCAACAACGGCTCCAACACCAATGTGAATACCACCTTCCTGCAGCCGTTCGTGAGCTACACCACCGCCAACGCCTGGACCTTCAGCCTCAACACCGAATCCACCTACGACTGGGAGGCGAACCAATGGGGCGTGCCGCTCAATCTGATCGTGGGCAAGGTGACCAAGGTGGGCAACCAGCTTCTTTCGATCGGGGCTGGTGTGCGCTATTGGGCCGGCGGCCCCGAAGCCGGCCCCCACGGCTGGGGAGCCCGCTTGGTGGCCACCCTGCTGTTCCCGACCCGCTGAACCCATCGCTCCCATGCGCCCCCTCCCGATACCCAGCTCCTGCCGTCCCATGAACCCCCTGGCCCCCCTGGTTGTCCCTGGCCTTCGGGCCGCTTGCCTTGGCCTGGCCTTCGGCCTGATCGCCGCCACCCCGGCGGGAGCGGCACCGTTGCAACAGCCCGCCGCCACCCTGTATCGCGGTGGCGACATCCTCACCATGGCGGGGCCAACGCCGGCCTACGCCGAGGCGCTGGTGGAGAAGGGCGGCCGCATCGCCTATGTCGGCCCCCTGGCCGGGGCGATCAAGGCCGCCGGTGGTGGCGCCCGCCAGGTGAACCTCGCCGGCCGCACCCTGCTGCCGGGCTTCATCGATGCCCACGGCCACCTGGTGCTGGCCAGCCACACCCTGCTCAACGCCGACCTGATCGGTGTGAAGAGCATCCCCGAACTGCTGGGGCGCCTGAAGGCCCACGCCGCCACCCTGCCGGAGGGCGTGATGGTGGAGGGCATGGGCTACCGGGCGGAACAGCTCGCCGAAAACCGGCACCCCACCAAGGAGGAGCTCGACACCGTGAGCGCCAGCCGGCCGGTGTTCGTGCAGGACGGCTCCGGCCACCAGGGTTCGATCAACTCCGTGCTGCTCAAGCAGATGGGCTGGAGCGCCAGTAGCAAGGATCCGGCCGGGGGGGTGATCTCCCGCAAGCCGCGCAGCAGCGAGCCCAGCGGCCATATCGCCGAAGCGCCGGTGTTTGCGGTGCTGGCGGCCAAGGCGCCCCTCACCCCGGCCCAGATTCGCCTGGGGGTGGCCAAGGCCGTAGCCCTCTGGACGGCCAATGGTCAAACCACGGCCTCCGAGATGGGTTTTGGCCTCAGCGATGACGACATCGACGTGGCCCGTCAGATGCTCGACGAGAAGCTGCTGCCGATCGACCTGCTGCTGTTCGTGAAGCATTCCTTCCTCGAGCAGGCCAAGGCAGGCCGCAGCGCCGTGATGGCCCAATACGCCGATCCCGCCTCGCGCGCGCCGCGGGTGGATGGCGATGGGCGCTACCTCAACCGGGTGCGGCTGGCGGGGGTGAAGTTCTGGCTGGACGGCAGCATGGATAACGCCTTCATGTCTCAGCCCTACACCAACAATCCGCCGGGCAATACGGAGAAAAACTTCCGCGGCCTGGCCGTGGATCCCCAGGCCGCCGTGGAGGCCACCGTGGCCACCTATTGGAAGAGCAACCGCCAGGTAGCCGGCCACAGCATCGGCGACCAGGCGGTCGACAATTTTCTTGGGGCGATCGAGAAGGCCTACGCCGCCCAGGGCCCGGCCGACCATCGGCCGATCATCCAGCACGCCCAGTTCCTGCGGCCCGATCAGATCGTGCGGGCCAAAAAGGTGGGGGCGATCACCAGCTTCACCGCCGGCGGCATCTATCCGATGGGCGACTATATTGCGCGCTTGATGGGCCCTGAGCGGGTGGCTTGGGCCGGGGCGGCGGGTTCGGTGCAGCGGGCCGGCATCCCCTGGACCATGCACCACGACATGCCCGCCGGCGTGAGCCCCAGCCTGATCTATGCCCTCTGGAACATCGTGAACCGCACCACCAAATCCGGGGTGGTGCTTTCACCCCAGGAAAAGGTGAGCGCCTACGACGGTCTGCGGGCCCTCACCATCAACGGCGCCTACCAGTTCCACGAGGAAAAAACCAAGGGTTCCCTGGAACCCGGCAAGCTGGCCGACCTGGTGGTGCTGAGCGCCAATCCGCTCAAGGTGGATCCCATGACCATCAAGGAGATCCAGGTGCTGGAAACGATCAAGGAGGGCACCAGCCTCTACCGCAACCCCTCCCTCACCGCAAGCTGGACCACCACGGCGTCAGCCCCGATCAACGAGAAGGACAACTGCCTGGTGCCCCACTACCAGCCCCAGAAGCCCCTCAATCCGGCCCAGCAGGCCACCATGGATCGGCTGTTGGCTCCAGGGCCCTGAGGCCCTCGCGGGCTGCTACTTAACCAGGCGCTCGTGTTCCGAGGCCGAAAGATTGGCTTGGCAACAAGGAGGTTGAGCTCGGCTGGCTTCGGCATGTCGTATTACCGCCTGCCAGCTGGTAGGATTGTGATCTGAACGACGGGGTGTTTGCCTTGGCGGTGATCTCACTCAAGTTGAGCGAAGACCTTGATGCGCAGCTGACAGAGCAGGCTCAACGTCGCCGGCTGAGCAAGTCTGAATTGGTTCGACGAGCGTTAACCACGTTCCTCCAAACCTCAGAGCAGGCCATCGAGGGCTCAGCATCACCATCCGCGGTGGACTTGTTGGCCGATCTCGTGGGCTGCTGCGAAGATGGGCCAGCTGATCTGTCATCCAACCCTGCTTACCTGTCTGGCTTCGGAACTAATTGATCATGACGTTACTGCTTGATACTGGCCCTTGGGTTGCCCTATTAAGTCGTAACGATACACATCACAGATGGGCCGTTGATCAGTTCAAGCTTTTGCCTCCTCCATTCCTCAGTTGTGAGGCTGTCGTCGCTGAGACTTGCTTTTTGCTGAAGCGCTCCGGTTTTGATCCTTCATTGGCTTTGCAATTTATCGAACGAGGTGTTGTTCAATTGCCATTTGTGCTTCAGGAGCAGATCGGTGCTGTCAGTTCACTGTTCAAGCGCTATGAAAATGTTCCCGCGTCACTTGCTGATGCTGCATTGATTAGACTTGCTGAGATCAACGATTCACCCTTGCTTCTTACCACTGATCGTGATTTCCACATTTATCGTCGTCATGGCAGGCAGACGATTCCTTTGGTCAGTCCGTAACTGCGCCTAACCGTGTCATACACCTGAGCCGCCCCCTGATGCTCTTTGTTGAACGTCCTGACACTTGGCGGCCAGGTGATGGACAGCGATAGCCTGCTCCCGCTCACGACATCGCCCGCGCCTGATGCTCACCATCCCGGATCGGTGGGGACCGTGCTGCCTCAGCGAACCGCGAGTGCCCTTTCTCAGTCTTCCGGGAACGTCGGCCCAGCTCGGTGACCCGGTGCAGGTGGCCGAGCGGCTGTCCACCCTGTTGCCGGTGATCAGCTGCGATGCCCTGGAGCGTCCCTCCCCTGCGCAGCCGTTCCGGTGTCACACCGGTGGCCTGCGGCTCGGCCCCCTCAGCCTGGTGGCGATCTGGGGTCCTGGGCTGCGGGGCGAAGTGGACGGCACGGCCCAGGCGAGCTTCATCCTTCCCTACCGCGGCCAGGG
>JBAXOO010000062.1:0-8090 GCA_037133235.1 Cyanobium sp. ELA507 | reverse complement strand
CATCTCCATCACCGGCACCGACGATGCACCCCTGATCGCCGGCACCCTCAGCGCCAGCCTCACTCAAACCGCCAGCCGCCTGAGCACCACAGGCCAGCTCAGCCTCAGCGATGCGGACGATCCCGCCGCCGGCTTCGCCGCCCAGGCCGGCACCGCCGGCAGCTACGGCAACTTCGCCCTGGCCGCCAACGGAGCCTGGAGCTTCACCAGCTTCGACAGCCTGCCCAACCTCCGCCTCGGCCAGAGCCTGCGCGAGAGCTTCGCGGTGCGCTCCGCCGACGGGGCCAGCAGCGGCCGGGTGGAGCTCACCATCAACGCCAGCCTGATCGAAGCCAACGGCGCCACCAGCCTCAGCCAGGCCGGCGACGGCGCCTTCCGCATCAACCAGAGCCTCGGCATCCGCATGAACAATGCGGTGGTCGGCCGCAGCACCCACGCCGACTGGTCGCCGATCGGGGTGGAACGGCGCAACGAAGGGGGCTACTGGCTGGCCTGGATCCACACCAGCGGCGCCTACAGCCTCTGGGGCCTCGATGCGCTGGGCAATCAGATCAGCAACGCCGGCGTGCTCAACGCCGCCCAGATCGCCGATGTGGAATCCATCTTCCAGCAGGACCTCAACCTCGATGGCCGCATCAACCCCGCCCCGGCGGTGGTGGAAAACATGGGCAGCAGCACCTTGCTGGAGGGGGCAGGCGGCTACTACCTCGGCTCGGTGGCCCTGCCCCTGATCAACAGCGGCCAGCAGATGACCAGCCGCACCTATCCGGGCTGGAGCGCGATCGGCGCCGAGGCCAACGGCCAGGGCTACACCATGCTCTGGACCAATGGCAGCGGCAGCTTCGAGCTGCTGCAGCTCAACGGCGCCGGCCAAGCCGTGAGCGTGGAACGCAACCTCGATGCCCGCCGGATCAGCGAAGAGGAAGGTCGCTTCGGCCAGGATTTCAACGGCGACGGCGTGGTGCGGGTGGTGAGCCGCGGCACCAGCGGCAACGACAGCTTCGCGGGCAGCCGCTGGGACGACCTCTACCTCGCCAGCGACGGCAACGACACCTACAGCGGCCTGGGCGGCACCGACCGAATCGACTACTCCAGCTGGGGACAGGCGATCACCCTGCTGGCCGGCTGGACGATCCAGAAGGGCAGCGGCAGCGACCGGATCGACACCAGCATCGAGACCATCCAGGCCAACGCCAGCCTGATCAACAGCGTCGACTGGAGCAGCTCCAACGAGCAGACGATCAACCTCGATCTGCGCCGCGGCGCCCTGACCGTGATCGACAAGGACACCACCGCCCGCGCCAACCTGCTGCTCGAGGGCTTCCGGCGGGGTATCGGCGGCGGCGGCGCCGACACCCTGATCGGCAACGGCAACAGCAGCCTGAGCGGAGGTGCGGGCGACGATCGCCTTGAGGCCAGGGCCGGCGATGTGATCGATGGCGGTGCCGGCAACGACTTGCTGGTGTTGGAGGGCAACCGCAGCGACTACCAGCGGCGCGACGATCAGACCCTGCTGGAGATCCTCAGCAGCCGCAGCATCAGTGTGAGGGGGATCGAGCAGGTGCAATACGCCGATGGCAGCGAGAGCTGGAACCCCCTGCATCCCGATCTGGCCGGCAACAGCATCGACCAGGCCCGCGACCTGGGCAGCCTCGACGGGGCCTTCAGCACCGACGACTGGCTCGACGACGGCGACCGTCGTGACGTTTATCGCTTCGTGCTCAGCCAGGCCAGCACGCTCGGCATTGGCGTGGCCAACAACAGCAGCGCCCTCGCCTTAGAGCTCACCACGATCAGCGGAAACGCCCTCGGCCCAACGTTCAACGTACCGGCCGATGGCTCCGGGCTCCCCGTGAGCCGCAATCTCGCTGCCGGCACCTATGCCCTGGCCTTGAGCACCGCGCTCGCGGGGGCGAGCACGGCCTACCGGCTCAACCTCGGGGTGCGGGCCGCCGGTGACGACGTGGGTCAGACGATCGGCGACGCCACCCCGCTGGCCTTGGGGAGCAGCTTCAACGGCAGCCTGGAGCGAAAGGGCGACAGCGACTGGTTCCGGGTGGATCTCGAGGCCGGCCAGACCTACCGCTTCGACCTGGTGGGCATCAACCTCGAGGATCCCCTGCTCACCCTGCGGGACGGCAGCGGTGCGGTGCTCGCCAGCAACGACGACATCCAGGACGGCGTGCTGCGCAATTCGCGCTTGTATTTCACCGCCAGCCGCACCGGCGCCCACGTCCTCGAGGCCCGCGGCTTCGACGATGCCTACAGCGGTAGCTACACGATCAGCGCCATCGCCATCCCGGACGACATCGGCGCCGATCCGGACCGCGCCGCCAGCCTGGCGATCGGCGCCAGCGCCACCGGCACGCTCAACTGGGCCGGCGACAGTGACTGGTTCGCCGTGCGCTTGGAAGCAGGCCGCAGCTACCGCTTCAGCATGGAGGGCACCGGAGCGGTGGGCAGCGGCCTGGAGGATCCCCACCTCTTCCTGCTCGATGGCAGCGGCGAGATCCTCACCAGCAACGACGACATCAAGGCCGGCGTGCTGCGAAATTCGCGCTTCACCTACACCGCCCGCAGCAGCGGCATCCACTACCTTGCCGCCCGTTCGTTTGAGGACACCTACACCGGCAGCTACCGGGTGACCAGCGAAAGCCTGGTCGACGACCTGGCGGACAGCGCCATCACCACCGCCAGCGTCAGCCTCGGCGGCACGGCCACCGGCACGCTCGACTTCGCGGGAGACAGCGACTGGTTCCGGGTGGCTCTCCAAGGCGACCGCACCTACCAGTTCTGGATGGAGGGAACGGGTCTGGAGGATCCCTACCTCTACCTGCGCGATGGGGCCGGCCGCTTCCTGGCCAGCAATGACGACATCCAGACCGGGGTGCTGCGCAACTCCCGCTTCAACTTTGCGATCACCGGCGGCGGCACCTACTACCTCGAGGCCCGCAGCTTCGAGGATGCCTACACCGGCACTTACCGGCTCGGGGTGAGCGCCGTGGACGACGACGCCGGCCAGAGCCTCAGCGGCGCTAGGGCCCTGGCGGTGGGCAGCAGCCTGGCCGGCAGCATCGAGTGGCTGGGGGATTCTGACTGGTTCAGCACCACCCTCCAGGCGGGCAACCTCTACGACTTCAGCCTCAGCGGCACCGGCCTGGCCGACCCCTACCTCTACCTGCGCGGCGACGACGGCCGCCTGCTCAGCCAGAACGACGACATTCAGCTCGGGGTGGTGCGCAACGCCACCCTGAGCTTCCGGGCCGAAACCAGCGGCACCTACCTGCTTGAGGCCAGGGCCTGGGAGAACCGCTACACCGGCGGTTACAGCCTCAGCAGCCAGCTGGTGGAAACCGGTCCGGCGCCCGTGTTGGCGAGCGTGTCGCTTGCCAGCAGCTTCCCGGCCGCCAGTGGCTTCAGCAGCGGAGATGGCTTCGGCCTGGCCAATGCCGAGCGGGCGGCGGAATACCTGGTGGGTATCAACCTCCCCAATCGGCCAGCCCTGGAGGGCACCCTCTGGAGCAACGATCTACTCGGCGCCCCGGAGGTGTGGGCCGGCCGGGGAACCTTCCGCGGCTCGCGGGGCAAAGGGGTCACGATCGCGGTGGTGGACAGCGGCGTGGACCTCGACCACCCCGAGTTTTCCGGCCGGCTGCTGGAGGGCTTCGATTTTGTGGACATGGACCGCACCCCCGAGGATGGCTTTGGCCACGGCACCCACGTGGCGGGCATCCTGGCCGGCGCCGACGATGGCGCCGGGGTGTGGGGGATCGCGCCGGAGGCCTGGATCCTGCCGGTGCGGGTGCTCGACAACAACGGCTCCGGCAGCAATGCCAACGTGGCCGCCGGCATCCGCTGGGCCGCCGACCACGGCGCCGATGTGATCAACCTCTCGCTGGGGGGCGGCTTCAACCAGGAGGTGTACGACGCAGTGCGCTACGCCCACGGCAAGGGGGCGGTGCTGGTGATGGCCGCCGGCAACGATGGCGCCACCCAACCCGCCTATCCGGGCCGTATCGCCAGCAGCTACGGCATCACGGTGGGGGCGGTGAACAACGCCGGCACCATGGCGAGCTGGTCGAACCGGGCGGGCTCCACGCCCCTCACCTACGTGAGCGCCCCCGGCGTGGACATCAACTCGGCCTTCAAGGACAACAGCTACAAGGTGTGGAGCGGCACCTCGATGGCGGCGCCCCAGGTGGCGGGCCTGGCGGCCCTGTTACTGGGCATCGATCCCGATCTCACCAACAGCGAGGGGGAGCGACTCATCAGTGCCAGCGCCAGCCACGGCGGCCTGGCGGCACGCACCCTGGCGGACAACCGGGATCCGATCACTGGGGGGGTGATTCTCTGAGGCCAGCATCCTCAGGGCGCAGGCTGGGCTGGGATGGGCCTGCCAAGCTCCGGCACCAACTCGGCAATCAGCCGGCGGGTGGCGGCGCTGGTGTCGAGGCGATGGCCGGCATCGGCCACGCCATGGAGCCGCAGCAGGGGGAGATGGCTGGGCACATGGCCCGGGCCCACGACCGTACCCAAATCGAGCCGGAAGCCCTCGGCGGAAAGCTCCACCTGATGGCGAAGACCGACAATCAGCTCACAGGGCGTGCTGCGAGCCAGTTGCTCAAGCCAGGCCGGCATCGAATGGCCGGCTTGGGCGGGCGAGGAATCACGAAACATGCCCAGGAAGAAGGCGGCCAGGCCGTAGGCCCGGTGCTGTTCTGCCGTCGGCAGCCCCTGAGTGGCCGCAAGGGTCTGACCACCGAGGTTGAAACCCAGATCAAAAAGTAGTTCACCCTGGCCGGGTACGGAAAGATCCAACACCAGCGGGGGATCCAGCAGGATCACATGGGCGATCCGCCCACGCAGCGGACTGAACAGGGCAAGCCAGATCGTCACCAGGGCCCCCAGGGAATGGCCAAGCAGCACGAGGGGGCGGTCCTCGGGCATGTCCGCCATCCAGGCCGTAAGCGCGGGACGGCTGCAGATCTCGCAGCCCAGCGATTCAGGGTCATAGGGCAGGCCAGTGAGGGCCTGATCCATCGCGGCGCCGTGGCCAGCGAGATCGAGGAGCAAACCATCGCCGGCTTCGGCCAGAACGGCCCCCAGCGGCAACAGACTCGCGGCCTCCATCAAGGCCCCATGGAGGCCGATGAAGGCGTAACCCGGCTGGGACGCCCGGCATTTCAGCTCGATCATCGGACCGTCCCGGTGGGTTGCGGTCTAAGAGATTAGGAATCGGATCGATGGAAGCTGATCTTGCGGCGGCGTTAGGTGCGGCCCGGTGCTCCCAGATGTATCCGGCTAGCAAGGGGCCCAGCTGCAAGCGGCCGCTCTGAATGGGAAGGTTGGGGCTGGTCGGGGTGCGGGAGACACGGATGGTCTCTGGCATGGCGGCCGGTCAACATGGAACCCGACCACGGCCCCCAGCGATGACCACGATCACCTCCAGCTACGAAGGCGACCTGCACTGCCGCTCGGTGCACGGCCCCTCCGGCGCGGAGCTGCCCACCGATGCGCCGCTCGATAACCAGGGGCGCGGCGAGGCCTTTTCCCCCACCGATCTGGTGGCCACGGCGCTGTCCACCTGCATCCTCACGATCCTGGGCATCACGGCCGAACGCGACGGCATCGCCCTGGAGGGCTGCACGGCGCGGGTGGAAAAAAGCATGACCCAAAGCGCCCCACGCCGGATCGAGACCCTGGAGGTGTGGATCACCCTGCCGGCGGGTCTCGATCCACAGCAGCGGGCCCTGCTGCAGCGGGCCGGCGAACGCTGCCCGGTGAAGCTCTCGCTGGAGGGATCGGTGGCGATGGTGCTGCACTGGGCCTAGGGCGCCAAGGGGCTCCTAGCCGATCTTGCCCTCAAGCCACCGGATCGGAGGAATCGGAGGAAAGGGGCGGGAGGCGAAGGGCCGTGAGCGGCCCACCGAAACAGGCGCCGGTATCGAGGCCGATGCGGTGGGGGAGGTGCTGGGGGGCCCCATCGGCGGAGGCGGAGTGGCCATGCACCACGATCCAGGGCAGGCCGTGGTCGTCGGCGTTGAGGAAGGGCTCGCGGATCCAGAGCAGGTCGTGGGCGTGCTGGCGCTCCAGGGGCACGGCGGGGGCGACGCCGGCGTGCACGAAGAGGTAATCGCCCCGGATGGCGTAGTGGGGAAGGCTGGCAAACCATTCGCGGTTGGAGCGCACCATCGGAAGCAGAGCCGGATCGCCCCCATGGGTCAACCAAAACCGGTGGAAGGGGCCGTCGGCCTGGCCCTGACCCAGCTCCTCCAGTACATCCAGCACCACCTGTTCGTGGTTGCCCCGCAGCACCGTGACCCGGGCCAGGCCATGGGCAGCCGGATCAGCCTGGAGCTGCCACACCCGCCGCAAAACGCGGCGATCCCCCTCCGGCTCCGGGGCGCGGTCGATCAGGTCGCCCAGGAAGATCAGCTCAACGCCGCTACCGAAGTGGGGGGCCAGGGCCTTGTCCAACAAGCTGAAACAGCCGTGCACATCGCCGATGGCCACCACGGCGACACCGTCGGGTCCGGGGCTGGCCGCCAGGGGCTGGGCAGGGTCAGGGCGGCGGCGGCGATCCTTGATGGGTCCCGCCCAGGGCCAAGCCCAGCGGAAAGGGGGCTGGCCCTGGGCCGCCGCGCGGGGCGAAGAACCCATGGGGACGATGCAGTAAATAGCAGTAGGGTCAGTCTAGAAAGGCTGCTGCAGGCGGTAAGGAATTGACAGCAATTGTTGATGCCCCAGTGGCTTAGCGCAGCGCTGCAGTGGGCTCCAGGCGCAAGGCGATCAGGCGGCCGCTCTTCCAAGGGGCGGTGTCGAGGCCGATGCGGTGGGGCAGGCGGGTGATATTGCCATGGCTGGCGGGGGTGTGGCCGTGGACCACGATCCAGGGCAGTCCGTGGTCCGCGCTCTTGATGAACGGCTGGCGGATCCAGATCAGGTCTTGGCTGATCTGCTGCTCAAGGGGGATGCCGGGGCGAACGCCGGCATGCACGAAGAGGTGCTCACCGCGAATGGCCAGATGGGGCAGGGTTGCAAACCAATCGCGGTGGGAGGCGGCAAAAGGCAACAGGGAAGCATCACCACCATTGCGGATCCAGGCCGCCCGAGCCGGCCCACCCGACTCCAAAGCCGCCTCATCGATGGCATCCAGCAGCATCTGCTCATGGTTGCCGCGCAGCACGGTCACAGCGGCGAGGCCAGAGGCGGCCGGATCAGCCTGGAGCGCCCAGATCCGCTCGAGCACGCGGCGATCGCCCTGGGGTTCGGGGGAGCGATCCACCAAATCACCCAGAAACAACAGCTCCACGCCGGTGCCGAGGTGGGGTGCGATGGCCCGCTCCAACAGAGTGGCGCAGCCGTGCACATCGCCGATCGCCACCACGGCGGTGCCGGGCTGCCCGGCGGGGGCACTGATTACAGGGGCCCCCAGCTCGGAGGCATGGGGCAGGAGCGGCATCGCCGGGGCAGGGCGGGGGGCCACGGGCGGCGCCAAAGGGCTACGGGCCAAGCCAAGACTCCAGGCCATCAGGCCCATGGCGGCGGGCAAAACGGCGTGGGAAAAGCGGATTTGGGGCAGACCAGTCGCGTCCGCCGGGATCAAGCTTTGATCACGCAGGGGAACAGCGGTCATGGCGAGCGAAACCTGAAATCTTGCTCTCTTTTTAGCACAGAGCTATAGGGCTTGTAAGCACCATGTACAGAAATTCAGGTTACGGGCCTGGAGCGGCACGAATAGAAGACCAAAAAAACCAGAACCGCATCCTGCAAAGGATCCGATTCTGGTGATGGCTTCTATGAAATCAGCCCCAAAAAGGGAGCTGAACATGGAATGGATTGGCTGAATTCAGCGGCCGGCGGCCACGGTGGCGGGGACCACCAGGCCATAGCGGCGCCGCACCCGACGGGACCAGGCAAAGGCCGCTCCAGCGCCGAGGATCGGCAGGGGGGCAGGGGCTTGGCTGGGTCGGCAGCCGACTTTAGGATCGTCGTCGTCATCCTTGCAAACAGGCTTATTCTTAATGGAACCGTCTAGAATTGGATCTTCGCCGCCGTTATGGTGTTCACCGACAACCTCAGAACTAAGC
>JBAXOO010000061.1:0-8129 GCA_037133235.1 Cyanobium sp. ELA507 | reverse complement strand
CTACAGTGGCTGTAGAAACGACCGACAAGCCTCCGCCCATGACCGGCCGCCGCCCATCCCTTGCCGCCTTGGCCGGCGCCTCCCTTGGCGCAGCGGGCTGCCTGCTGAACATAGCCACTGGCGCGCCTGCCCAGGCCAAGGTCGCATTCACAGGATATTTCCCAGCCTCTGTGTACTGGGGGCAACCAAATTACAACTTATTCTATGGCACCGGAACCGGTATTTACTATATCGACAAAGACGCCACCAACGGTTCTTACACTTCAATCGCAACGTCAACTACATCAATCTCCTTCTACAGCGACCCACGCTACACCACCAAGATTGACAAAACCACACCATCAGCCAGTGGGCCCCCAGTAATCACCGCAATTGATCTCAATCTAAAAAATAACACCTCTGCCATTTTGAATAACCAAACCATCTACAAAATCTCATTCGATTGGAATTTCAATCCTTTTGACAGCAGGTGCAACGGCGGCATGGCCACCAGCAATGCTTCCCTAAACACAAACTGCAGCTGGACTTTCGAAGACGTTGGCACACAACTCCCCTCGGGCGCCACTTTGACCCCATCTGGCACGTTGATTCAGCTTGGCGCTTACACCACCCCAGCCCCTGTCTACTTAGCCTCCGGTTCTTCGGTGACCTTCCGCTCCGCGATCAATTACCCCAATTCCCGCCCCCCTGGCAGCCAGAGAGTGCCCGCTCCCTTGCCGGCCATGGGAGCCGGCGCCGCCTTCGGCATGAGCCGCCGCCTTCGCCGCCGTTTGCGGCGCAGCGAAACCCTGAACGCCGCCACCGTGCTGGCCGCCCCGATCCGAGCGCCCATCGTCGGCCGCAAGGATCGCGAGCTGGTGGCGAGCCTCTACGGCGACCTGCTTGGCGGCCCCCGTCCAATGTAACGGGGATGTGAAGTTCCAACGCAACGGGTAACGACCCAAGCCGCGCGGCGGGTGCGCCCCGGCCAAGGCCCCTACCTTCGGCGCAGTTGCCACTAGCCGCGTGACCCCCACCCCCAGCCCCCGCGGCGAACTCACCAGCCAGTTGGCCGTGGCCTGCCTCGGGGCCGGCGTGGTCACCACCCTGGCGGTGGTGCAGGGGCAGGATCCCTTCACCGCCCTGGGCATCACCCTCTTCTCCGCCGTTGCGGCGGTGGTGGTGGGCCAGGTTCTCTGAGCTCGACACCGGGATCCAAACCGGGCTTCAAACCGAGGTCAACAATCGTTCAGAATCGGCCTGCCCATGGCCCAGTGGGGGCTCCATGCCTGATTCGGACCGCTCCCTCCACGAGGCCAATTCCGGCACGTCCCAGGTCTTCACCTACACCGCCCTTGCCCTCTATGGGGCCTTTCTCTTCGGCCTGGCGGAGGTGCTGGTATCTGGCAAGAGTTTCGATAGTTACTGGTTGCTGGCCTCGATCCAGACCCTGATCAACCAGTCGATCCTGCCCCTGCTGGGGGCCTGCCTGCTGCTGATCGGCGCCCGCCGCCATCCCGAAAACGATCAGCTCTGGACCTGGCTGCTGCGCACCCGCCACTGGGCAGCCCCGGTCTGCCTGGGGCTGCTGCTGCTGCTGCCCCTGCAGCTGTTTATGAGCGTTACCAATGTGATCGCCAGCGAGGCCACGCCCAACCGGGAGCTCGCCGCCCTTCGCAGTGCCCAGCAGGAGATGGTGCGTGACGGCCAGAGAGTCAAGCCAACCCTGGAGCTGGGGCCCCTGCTCACCCTCCCCAGCGGCGACCGCACCGCCGTGATCGAAACGATCGACCAGGCCTTGGCCCTGCGCGAATCCCAACAGCGCCAGCGGATCGAGGGCCGTCTGCCCCGGTTGATCCTCGCCTTCCTGCACGTGGCCCTGCAGTCGCTCTTGCTGTGCCTGGCCTATGCGGCGGTGGCCATGCGCGATCCCATGCGGGGCAACCTGCTGCAGCGGCTCCAGAGCTCCTGGCTGCGGGCCAGCAACGATTACGTCTCCCGAAGCCGCAAGCAACAGGAAGACCGTGAAGACCGGCGCAATGTGATGGAGCAGCAGCGGGCCAGGGCCACAGCGCGGGCGGCGCATCAGGCCAGCCAGAGCCATCGAGACCTCGATGACGATGGCGATGATCCCTTCGGCTTCGACCACGACGATCCTGACGACGACGATGGTGATGAAGGCGTCTGGAGCCGGAGTGGCCGGCGGCAGCACCGCGGACCCTTCCCGGGCGAGTAAGCCGAACCATGGCTAGGGGCGCGCCCCGCCTGCGCGGCCTGGATTGAAGGCGTCAGCCGGGCAGCAGAGTGGTGGTGACCCGCATCCCGACCCGTGCCGCCCTTCGGCCTTCGCTCCCAAATGCCGGCCCTGGCGGGCAAGGCCTACTTCAACTACGGCGGCCAGGGTCCCCTGCCGACCCCCAGCCTGGAGGCCATCCAGCAGACCTGGCAGCGGATCCAGGAGCTGGGTCCCTTTGGAGGGGCGGCCTGGCCCTTCGCCGAAGCCACCGTGGCGGGATTGCGGCAGGAGCTCGCCGCCTGGTGTGGTGTGCCAGCCCAGCGCCTCAGCTTCACGGAAAACGTCAGCAGCGGCTGCCTGCTCCCCCTTTGGGGCCTGCCCTGGGAGAGCGGTGATGAACTGCTGATCAGCGATGCCGAGCACTACGGCGTGGTGGGCGGCTGCCGGGAGTTGGCCCACCGCCATGGCCTACGGCTGACCAACTTGCCGGTGCAGGCGGAGCTGGCCAGTGAAGCGGAGGCGGCCACGGCAGTGCTCGAGGAGCTGGAGCAACGCCTCACGCCCCGCACCCGGCTGGTGGTGCTCTCCCACCTGCTCTGGAACACCGGCCAGCTCATGCCGATCGCGGCCGTGGCCAAGAGGCTGGCACAGCATCCGCGCCGGCCCTGGCTGCTGGTGGATGGGGCCCAGTCGCTCGGGAGCGTCCCGGTGGCGGAAGCCGCCGCCGCCGCGGACATCTACGCCTGCACGGGCCACAAATGGTGCTGCGGGCCGGAGGGGCTGGGGGTGGCCGTGCTCTCCGATCGACTGCTGGTGGAGAGCAGACCCACCCTGATCGGCTGGCGCAGCCTCGCCGAGGCGGGCTCCGGCGCCGCCCCCTTTCACCGCGATGGCCGCCGCTTTGAGGTGGCCACCTCCTGCACCCCCCTCTTCGCCGGGCTGCATCGCTCCCTGGCCCTGCTCAACGCCGAAGGCAACGCCGAAACCAGGCTCGCCGCGATCCGCCAAAGCAGCGCAGCCCTCTGGCAGGGGTTGGGGCAGCTGGAGGGTGTGCATCCCCTGCTGACAACCCCGCCACCGGCGGGGTTGGTGAGTTTCACCGTGGCGGGATGGGAACCGGCGGCGCTGGTTCAAAAGCTGATGGAGGAGGGCTTTTGGCTGCGCCAACTACCCGACCCCGCCTGTGTTCGGGCCTGCACCCACATCACCACCAGCCAGGAGGAGATCGAGGCCCTGATCGGTGCCATCGGCGCCTTGGCCAAGGGCTGCTGATTGGGGTGGGGTCATCAACCCCCCGGTGCAAGCTTGAAGCTCGATCCCAACGGGTTCTAGCCACGACGCAAAAAAGGGCCCCGAGGGGCCCTTGTGATGGGTCAATCGGGGGGATGCAAAGTCCCACCAATCGGGGTTGCCAGGATCGAAGGATCCTGGTTCAACCGACAGCGTCGGAATCGAGGAAACGGCTGTAGACCCAGCCCGCCAGCAGGGCACCGACGATCGGCGCAAGCCAGAAGAGCCAGAGTTGGCCCACCGCTTCACCACCGGCCCAAAGGGCAACGCCGGTGCTGCGGGCAGGGTTCACCGAGGTGTTGGTGACCGGGATGCTGATCAGGTGGATCAGGGTGAGGGAAAGGCCGATCGGCAAACCAGCAAAACCGAGCGGGGCCAGGCGATGGGTGGTACCCAGGATGATCAGCAGGAAGGCGAAGCTGAGGACCAACTCAATCAGCAGGGCAGAGCCGAAGCCGTAGCCACCGGGGGAGTGGGCACCCCAGCCATTGGTGGCGAGGGGGTTGCTGCCGGAGAGGGCGAAGCCTTCGCGACCGCTGGCGACGCCCCAGATCACGCCACCGGCGGTGAGGGCACCCAGCACCTGGGCCACCACGTAGGCGAGGACCTGGGAACCGGGAAACTTACCGGCCGACCAAAGACCAAAGGTCACGGCCGGGTTGATGTGGCAACCGGAGATGTGACCGATGGCGTAGGCGGCGGTCAGCAGGGTGAGGCCGAAGGCGAGGGCAACGCCAAGGAAGCCGAGACCCAGGGGGTTGGCAGCGGCGTTGTCATAGGGGAAGACGGCGGCGAGCACGGCACTGCCGCAACCACCAAGAACAAGCCAGAAGGTACCGAGGAATTCGGCAAGAAACTTCTTGGAAAGGGGAACTCCGAGGGCCATGCAGTCTCAGGGAAGAATCAAAAGCATTCACATTGTGGCCAACCGCCTGGCCAGAGGCAAGTCAATGTGACAACGCGAACACGTGGTTCCCCTGTTGCATTACCCCTCTCCCCCCGTACCACCGGCCGGTAATCCAGGTCACATTGCGAAGATTCTTGGCAGACTTTCCACGACCAACCGGCAGGGATCACGAACAAATCGACAACGTGGCATTGCCAAAAACAGAGCTCCAGATAGGCTGAAACAGATGGATGGCGTCCATTTTCCTGCTGCCTTCGGGCGGGACCGAAAACATCACGACGCCCCACATTCCCTCAAGGTTCCTTCCTTAAACCTTACCAAGCCCGACCCCCCAGGAGTCTTTCAGAATGGTTCAGTCTTCCCCTTCCCTGCGGCGACTGCTGGTCGTTTCCGCCGCTTCGCTGGGTCTGCTCGCCGCCGCTGGCCCCGCCCTCGCCCTCAGCACTGACGAAGCGATCAAGACAGCCACGGCCGCCTGTCTCGACAGCGCCGGCAAGCAAGGCTGGCGCACCGACCTGGCCAAGGTGATCTCCAGCCGCTCGGTCGATGCCGACAAGGTTGAGGTGGTCTTTGACCTCACCAAGGACGGCACCAACACCGCCCGCCTGACCTGCCCCTACAGCCTCAGCAAGGGCGTTGGCGCCACCTTCGGTGGTGCCACCACCCCGGCTGCTGAGCCGGCCGCTGAACCCACCACCACCGCCGATGCCGGCACCCCGGTGGACGGCAACCGTGCCTGGTGGCTATTGCTGCCCCTGGGCCTCGGCCTGCTCTCCTGGGCTGCCCTGCGCGGCCGCAAAGAGGCTGATACCTCGACCTTCAGCGGCAGCTACACCAGCGGCACCACCACGACCGGTACCACCTACGGCACCACCACCTCCCGCAACATCTCCGTGGAGGCCAATGCCCACGATGGTCAGCTGGAGGTTCGCGACCAGCCCGACATCACCTCGGGCATCCTGCGTCGCGTGCGCAACGGCGACACCGTGCTGCTCACCGGCCACCGCCGCCACGACTGGCTGGAAGTGGTCAATGGTGGCTGGGTGCGCGACATCGACCTGCGCTACGACCGCTCCACCGTGCGCTTCAGCTGAAGCCGCTATGCCCGGCCGACCTGGCCGGGCCTGGGAAACGGAGGCCCCCAACCGGGGGCCTTTTTTCATGGCGCGAGATCAGCTCCTGAGCAAGCGATCAGGCCGGCACCGTGCGGTTGCGCAGGGCCTTTTCGGCCTCCTCGCGGTCGTCGAAATGCACCTTCGTGGTGCCCAGGATTTGGTAATCCTCATGGCCCTTGCCGGCGATCAGCACCAGGTCCTCCGTGGTGGCAGAGGCGATCGCCGATGCAATGGCGCGGGCCCGGTCGATCTCGACCTCCAGGGCGGTTTCGGCGGGGATGCCGGCCACCACATCGTTGAGGATCTGCTGGGGGTCCTCCGTGCGGGGATTGTCGGAGGTCACCACCACCACGTCGGCCAGCCGGGCAGCGATGGCCCCCATCCGGGGCCGTTTGGTGCGGTCGCGGTCGCCACCGCAGCCGAACACGCAGATCAGCCGGCCGGTGGTGAAGGGACGACAGGCCGCCAGGGCACTCTGCAGCCCATCGGGGGTGTGGGCATAGTCCACCAGCACCGCCGGTGCCGGCCGATCGCCGCCGATCACCTGCTCCATCCGGCCCGGCACGCCCCGGAAACTGGCCAGGCCCGCCAGCAACGGGGGAAGGGGTAGGTCCTGCTGCAAAAGAACCCCCACGGCCTCCAGCAGATTCATCAGATTGAAGCGGCCCACCAGGGGCGAAACGAAGGGGCCCCGGCCCACGGGACTCACCAGGGTGCCAGCTACGCCCGTGGACCCCATGGTGACGTCCTCGATGCGGAGCTCCACATCGGCACGCTCCAGGGAGGCCCGCCAGCAGCGCTGGCCCCGCTCGATCAGGGCATCGGCCAACCGCTGCCCCCAGGGATCATCGACGTTGACCACGGCCCCACCCGTCGCCAGCAAGGGCTCGCCGAACAGCAGGGCCTTGGCCTCGAAGTAGGCCTCCATCGAGGGGTGGTAGTCGAGGTGGTCCTGGGTGAGGTTGGTGAACACGGCGCCGGCGAACCGGCAGCCCGCCACCCGTTGCTGGTCGAGAGAATGGGAGCTCACCTCCATCGCCGCGATTCGGGCACCAGCCTCCACCGCTTGGGCCAGCTGGGGCTGGAGCCCATCGGCGAAGGCGGTGGTGTGCTGCGCCGTGAGGCTGTGGCCAGGCCAGCGGTTGACCAGGGTGCCGAAGAGGGCGGTGGGCTGACCCAGCGATCCGGCCAGGTGTTCAATCAAATAGGTGGTGGTGGTCTTGCCGTTGGTGCCCGTCACCCCGATCAGGGCCAGGCGCTGGCTGGGATGGTGCCAGAAGCTGGCGGCGAGTTCACCGGCCCAGAGCGCCACCGGATCCGCCACCACGATCACGGGCTCGTCAGCCCTGGGCGGATCACCCGCCGCGGCGGCGGGGCCAATCACCACGGCCGCGGCCCCGGCCGCCAGCACCTGGCGCCAGAAACTGCCCCCATCGACCCGCGTGCCAGGCAATCCCACAAACAGGGTGCCGGGGCCAACACGGCGGGAATCGCAGCTGATCGCGGTGATCTCCGGATTCAGGAACCCCTCCGGAATCGCCAGGCCCACCTGGTGGAGCAGCGGATGGAGCAGTTGAATCATGGAGCGCCTTGGGCATCAAATCCTGGGGCCTGTCTAGGGCGCTCTTCCGACGCAGAACAGCCGAAGGCTGCCGCTCCGCCAACCGCCCCGTTGGCCAGCAGCCAGCTCGCCAGCCGATCGCCCCTGAGCCGCGGCGGCACCGGGGGCAGATCGTGCCATTGGGATGGCTCCCGCGGCACCGCCAGCACCGGCACCCGCAGGCCATAGCGGGCCTGCAGGGCCGGATCCCCATCCACATCGACCAGCTCCAGGGGAGGCGGCGAATCCAGGGCCCGCAGCCGCTCCTCGAGGCCCTCGCAGAGGCAGCAGCCCGCACGGGTGTACAGGCGCAGCGGCGGAAGGGGATGCATCAGGCCAGTGGGAAAGCGGAGATGGGAGAGAGGGTGCTCAGGCGGGGGCGAAAATCCTCCCGCAAGTCATGGGCGATCCGGGGTTACCGGGGCGCCCGGGTGGAACCCCTAACGGGCCAGCGGAGTGGACTCGGGCCTCAATCGGGTACCGGGTCGCATCCGCAGGGAGTGAAGGGATGGCAGCGCCCCAAACGCCGCAGGGTGAGCCAGCCACCGCGCCAGGGCCCATGGCGGCCAATGGCCTCCACCCCGTAGGCGCTGCAGCTGGGGATGAAGCGGCAGCGGGGGCCAAGCAGGGGCGAGATCCAACGCTGGTAGGCGCCGATCAGGGCCAGTAGGAGGGCGGCAAGGCCATTGTTTAAGATCGCCAATTGGCGCTGCATGGCACCGGGCCGAGTTGGGGTTTGCTCCAGCATGCCGCCCGATCCTCACCTGCGCCCGAGCCGCTTCCCGGCTCGATCCCGTCCCCCCGACCCGAACCCTTCATGTCCCGATACCGCGGCCCTCGCCTGAGGATCACGCGGCGCTTGGGAGACCTTCCCGGTCTCACCCGTAAGTCCGCCAAGCGGGCTTATCCCCCCGGTCAGCACGGCCAAGCCCGTCGCAAGCGCTCCGAATACGCGATCCGTCTCGAAGAAAAACAGAAGCTCCGCTTCAACTACGGCATTTC
>JBAXOO010000060.1:0-8134 GCA_037133235.1 Cyanobium sp. ELA507 | reverse complement strand
CGCAACGACAACTTCATCGACAAGAGCTTCACGGTGATGGCCGATCTGATCGTGAAGCTGCTGCCAATCGATCCCAAGGCCAAGGAGGCCTACGTCTATTACCGCGACGGCCTCTCAGCCCAGAACGACGGCGACTACGCCGAAGCCCTGGACAACTACGAAGAGGCCCTGAACCTGGAGGAAAATTCGATCGACCGGGGTGAGATCTTCAAGAACATGGCGATTATCTTTATGAGCACCGGTGAAGAAGAAAAGGCCCTCGACTACTACCGCCAGTCGCTCGATGCCAACCCCAACTCCCCTTCCTGCCTCAAGAACATGGGGCTGATTTATGAGAAGTGGGGTCGCATCGCCGCCGAAAATGGTGACCAGGATACGGCCGATCGCTGGTTCGACGAAGCGGCCGAATTCTGGACCAAAGCCGTGAAGCTTTATCCCGGCGGCTACCTCGACATCGAGAACTGGCTGAAGTCCTCGGGGCGTAGCAATGTGGACGTGTATTTCTGAGCAGCCAGCGGCCTGCTGACGGCCTGTTTCAATCCTGGGCCGGGTCCACCCCCAGGGCTGCCACCAGGGCTTCGGCCACGCCCGTGGCCTCCAGAACCTGCAAATCCAAGGAGGCCATCAGGGCGGCGGGGAGGCTGCCCCGGGGCACCACGGCACGCCGGAAGCCGAGTCGGGCGGCCTCCTGGAGCCGTAATTCCAGCTGCCCCACCGGCCGCAGCTGGCCCCCCAGCCCCAATTCCCCCACCAGCACCGTGCCGGCCGGCAGGGTGAGGTCGCGATAGCTGGCCACCACCGCCGCGGCCACCCCGAGGTCAGCGGCGGGTTCCTCCACCTCCAGGCCGCCCGCCACCGCCAGATAGCAATCGAAGCGCGAAAGCGGCAGGCCTAGGTGCTTCTCCAGCACGGCCAGGATCTGGTGGAGACGGTTGGCGGCGATGCCGGTGGCGCTGCGGCGCGGACTGGCGTAGCTGGTGGGACTCACCAGGGCCTGCAGCTCCACCACCAGGGGCCGGGTGCCCTCGCAGGCCACGATCGTGCCGGTACCGGGCCCCTCGCCGCCGAGGAAGAGCTCGCTGGGGTTGGTCACCTCCACCAGACCGCTGCCCCGCATCTCGAACACCCCCAGCTCATGGGTGGCACCGAAGCGGTTCTTCACGGCCCGCAAGAGGCGGTGGCTGGCGAAGCGGTCGCCCTCGAAGGTGAGCACCGCATCCACCAAGTGCTCCAGCACCTTGGGGCCGGCCAACATCCCCTCCTTGGTGACATGGCCCACCAACAGCAGGGCCGTGTGCTGACGCTTGGCGATGCGCTGCAGGGCCGCGGCGCACTCGCGCACCTGGGCCACCGAGCCCGGCGCGCTGCCCAGCTCGGCGTCGTGGAGGGCCTGGATGCTGTCGATGATCGCCACGGCGGGCCGCAGCGCCTCCAGCTCCTGCAGCACCAGCTCCAGATCGGTTTCGGCGAGCAGCTGCAGGCCGGCGGCCGCACCACTGGGTTCGACCTCTTCCGGAGGGGCGATAGCCGTTGGCGGGGGCCCCGGGGTTACCCCTTCGAGAGCCTCCTCGGCCAGCCGGCGCCAGCGCAGCTTCACCTGCTGGGCCGATTCCTCGGCGCTCACATAGAGCACCCCGTGGGCCGTCGCCATGGCGCGGGCGCACTGGAGCAGCAGGGTGGATTTGCCAATGCCGGGGTCGCCGCCGAGCAACACCAGGGAACCAGGCACCAGCCCGCCGCCCAGCACCCGGTCGAGCTCGCCGTAGCCGCTGGCCAGGCGCTGCAGCGGGCGATCCCCCACGGCGGCCATGGGCTCGGAGCGGTGGGGCCGGCCCGGACCGGTCTCGGGATCGGCCTTCGGCACGGGGCGGCGGCGGCGGCTGTCGGTGGGGGCCTCCACCTGCTCCACCAGGGTGTTCCACTGGCCACAGGAAGCGCAGCGGCCGAAGAACTGGCGGGTGCGGGCGCCGCAGGCCTGGCAGACGTAGGTGGAAACGGAGCGGGCCAAGGAAAACGGGGCGAAGGCGGAGCGAGACCAGGATGTATGAAGAAAGGTGGCGTTCGGTGAACGTTGCGGCCCTCCGACCATTTCAGTAGGTCGGAGACGTGTACTGGCTCCCGGCAGGCGGCCAGAGGGCACACCCAAACGGGACTCCCTCGTATCAAGGCCTGCGGTCATCCCCCTGGATGCCCAGACCCTCGCCCAGACCCCCTGTCCCAGACGTGATGCCCCCTATTTCGGCACGATGACGGTCTCCAACTCAGCCAAGGAAACCATCCTCGTCGTCGATGACGAGGCCAGCATCCGACGGATCCTGGAAACCCGTCTCTCGATGATCGGATACCACGTGGTCACCGCCTCCGATGGGGAGGAGGCCCTGGTGATCTTCCGCCAGGCCCAGCCCGACCTGGTGGTGCTCGACGTGATGATGCCCAAGCTCGACGGCTACGGCGTCTGCCAAGAGCTGCGAAAGGAATCGGATGTGCCGATCGTGATGCTCACGGCCCTTGGCGATGTGGCCGACCGCATCACGGGCCTGGAGCTCGGTGCCGACGACTACGTCGTCAAGCCCTTCAGCCCCAAGGAACTTGAGGCCCGCATCCGCTGCGTTCTGCGGCGGGTGGAGAAGGAGCAGGTGGCCGGTATCCCCAACTCCGGCGTGATCCAGGTGGGCGACCTGCGGATCGACACCAACAAGCGCCAGGTGTACCGGGGCGACGAGCGGATCCGGCTCACCGGCATGGAATTCAGCCTGCTGGAGCTTCTGGTGGGCCGCTCGGGCGAGCCCTTCAGCCGCGGCGAAATCCTCAAGGATGTGTGGGGCTACACCCCGGAACGTCATGTCGACACCCGGGTCGTGGACGTCCACATTTCCCGGCTTCGTTCCAAACTGGAAGATGATCCCGCCAACCCCGAGCTGATCCTCACGGCCCGGGGCACCGGCTACCTCTTCCAACGCATCGTTGACTCCCCTGCCTCCGAAGGAGCCTGAATCCGGCCTGCTTGTCCCCGATCGGGGCAAGGGATCGCGCGGCAAGCAGAGCCGGGCGATCCGCCGCTTGGTGATCTGGTATCGCCGCAATGCCGCGGTGACCACCCTGGTGGACACCGCTTCCGCCCTGGTGGACACCGCCAGTGCGACCGCCTCGGTGGCGGGCAGCGTTGCCGGAGCAGCCGGTAACGTGGCAGGGAATGTGGCAGGAGCCGCCACCTCCGTGGCAGGGTCGATGCTGCAGCCGCTGGTGCTCGATCCGCTGCGCCGCCTGCAGCAGGGCGGCTCGCTTCAAGGCGGGGGCCTGCTCCTGGGCGGGAGCTCCGACGGTCCCATCGACGACCGGCAGCGCCTCTGGGTGGCGGTGGATGGCATGGGGGGCGACCACGCTCCGGGCCCGATCCTGGAAGGCTGCCTGCGGGCAGTGAGCCTCCTGCCACTACGGGTGCGCTTCGTGGCCGAAAGCGGGCCGCTGCAGGCAGCCGTGGCCGCCATGGGGCTCCAAGACGAACTTCAGGCCGCCATCGGCAGGGGGCTGATCCAACTGGTGCCCAGCGGCCCCTCGGTGGGCATGAACGAAGAGGCCACGGTGGTGCGGCGCAAGCGGGACGCCAGCATCAACATGGCCATGGACCTGGTCAAACGGGGCGAAGCCACGGCGGTCTATTCCGCTGGCAATTCCGGCGCCGTGATGGCCGCGGCAATCTTCCGCCTCGGCCGCCTGGCGGGCATTGAGCGGCCGGCCATCGGCGCCCTCTTCCCCACCAAGGACCCCGACCGGCAGGTTCTGGTGCTCGACGTGGGGGCCAACATGGACTCCAAACCGGCCTGGCTGCACCAGTTCGCCTTGCTCGGCAACATCTACAGCCGCGACGTGCTGCAGGTGAGCCGGCCCCGGATCGGCCTGCTCAACATCGGCGAGGAAGAGTGCAAGGGCAATGACCTGGCCCAGCGCACCTACCCGCTGCTGGCCGCCGAATCCCGCTTCCTCTTCGCCGGCAATTGCGAAGGCCGCGATGTGCTCTCGGGGGATTTCGATGTGGTGGTGTGCGATGGCTTCACCGGCAACGTGCTGTTGAAGTTCCTGGAATCGGTGGGTGGTGTGCTGCTCGACGTGTTGCGGGCCGAACTTCCCCGCGGCCGACGCGGCAAGGTGGGATCGGCCTTCCTGCGCAGCAACCTGATCCGGATTAAGAAGCGCCTCGACCATGCCGAGCACGGCGGTGCCCTGCTGCTGGGGGTCGATGGGGTCTGCGTGATCGGCCATGGCAGCAGCAAGGCCCTCTCGGTGGTGAGTGCCCTGCGGCTGGCCCATGCCGCCGCCAGCCATGGCGTGATGGACGACCTCCATGCTCTGGAAGCCAACCCCAACGCCAGCGGCGCCGCCACCGCGTCCACCTGTGGTTGACTGAGCCCACTTCTGACGGATCCGGTGGCGTTGCGTCCTGATGCACCACTAGGAGCATGGGCCGAGGGCCTCCGGGGGATGGCCCTGGTGGGCAGCGGCAGCGCCCTTCCGAAGGCGCACATCAGCAACGAGGCCCTGAGCCAGCGGGTCGAGACCGACGACGACTGGATCCGCAGCCGCACCGGCATCGGCGCCCGGCGGGTGGCGGGCCCCGGCGAAACTGTCACCAGCCTCGCCGCCGCCGCCGGACAGGCCGCGCTCGAACGGGCTGGCTGGGACCCCCTTGAACTGGACCTGATCCTGCTGGCGACCTCCAGTCCGGATGATCTCTTCGGCACCGCACCGCGGGTCCAGGCCGCCCTGGGGGCCACCAATGCCGTGGCCTTCGACCTCACCGCCGCCTGCAGTGGATTCCTCTTCGCCCTGATCACCGCCGCCCAATACCTGCGCAATGGGGCGATGCAGCGGGTGCTGGTGATCGGCGCCGACCAGCTCAGCCGCTGGCTCGACTGGGATGACCGCCGCACCTGCGTGCTGTTCGGGGACGGCGCCGGCGCCGTGGCCCTCCAATCCTGTGCCGCCGAGCAGGATGGCCTGGTGGCCTTCCGCATGCGCTCCGATGGCAGCCGCAATGGCTGCCTCACCCTGGCCCAGGTCGATGAGCACCGTCCCCTGCTGGGGGATCTCACGGCCCAGGTGGGGGGCTTCCAGCCGATCCACATGAATGGCCAAGAGGTCTACAAATTCGCCGTGCGGGAGGTACCTGGGGTGCTGGAGGAACTGCTGCTGGCCAGCGGCATCTCCGCGGAGCAGCTCGATTGGCTGCTGCTCCACCAGGCCAACCAGCGGATCCTCGATGCCGTGGCCGATCGCTTCCATGTGCCCCAGGGGCGGGTGCTGAGCAACCTCGCCTCCTACGGCAACACCTCGGCTGCCACCATTCCGCTGATGCTCGATGAAGCAGTGCGGGATGGCCGGGTGCAACCCGGGCACCTGATCGCCAGCAGTGGCTTTGGGGCCGGTCTGAGCTGGGGGGGCGCCCTGCTGCGCTGGAGCGGACCAGCCGCCCCCTAATCTCCTGGCCAGTTCATGGGAGATGGCATGGGCATCGCCTGGGTGTTCCCCGGCCAGGGGTCGCAGAAGGTCGGCATGGCCACGGGGGTGCTGGATCTGCCCGGGGCGGCGGAGCGATTCAGGGCAGCCTCCGACCTGCTCGGCCGCGACCTGCTGGCCATCTGTGCCGGCGAGGCGGGCGAGGGCAGCGCCGACCAGCCCACCGACCTCAACGACACCCGCAACACCCAGCCGGCGCTGTTTGTGATCGAATCGTTGCTGGTCGATGCCCTGAAGGACCAGGGCCGGACGGCCACGCTGGTGGCGGGCCACAGCCTTGGCGAACTGGTGGGCCTCTACGCCGCTGGGGTGTTCGGCGCATCCACGGGCCTGGGGCTGATGAAGGCCCGCAGCGAGCTGATGGCGGCGGCGGGTGGCGGGGCGATGACGGCCGTGATGGGGTTCGAGCGGGCCGAACTCGATGACCTCGTGGCGGGCACCGCAGGGGTGGTGGTGGCGAACGACAACAGCAGTGCCCAGGTGGTGCTCTCCGGCACCCCGGAGGCGGTGGCGGCGGTGGCGGGCCAGCTGCGCTGCAAAAGGGCCATTCCCCTAGCGGTGAGTGGCGCCTTCCATTCGCCCTTCATGGCGGAGGCGGCCGCAGCCTTCAGCCAGGCCTTGGAGGCGGTGCCTTTTGCCGATGCCACCATTCCGGTCCTCAGCAACACCGATCCCACTCCAGAAACGGCGGGAGCCGCCCTGAAGTCAAGGCTGCGCAGCCAGATGACCACCGGCGTGCGCTGGCGGGAAACAATGGAGCGCTTCAGTGCCGACTCGATCGGCACCGCCGTGGAGATCGGGCCCGGAAACGTGTTGAGCGGCCTGATCAAGCGGAGCTGCGACGGCATCGGCACCGCCCAGGTGGCCAGCGCCGCCGACCTGGGCCTGTGAGCCGATTACCCGCGCCCGAAAACCGCTCTAACCGTCCCGGCAGCCGGCCGATGTCGGCGATGAAACGGGCCCTGCGCCGGCGCCGGGCCGAACCACCCGCCCTGATCCGCACCCCAAAGCCAAGCCTCACCTACCGGGCGATCAGCTATCTGCTGGTGTTTCCGGTGTTCCGGTTGCTCTTCCGCGGCCGCACCACCGGCAATGCCAACGTGCCCCAGGAGGGGGCCCTGGTAGTGGTGGCCAACCATGGCTCCCACCTGGATCCCCCCCTGCTGGGCCATGCCCTGGGACGGCCCGTGGCCTTCATGGCCAAGGCCGAGCTGTTCAAGGTGCCCCTGCTGGGGCCGATCATCCGGGCCTGCGGGGCCTACCCCGTCTCGCGGGGAGCCAGTGACCGCGAGGCCATTCGGATCGCCACAGACCGGCTGGAGGATGGCTGGGCGACCGGGGTCTTTCTTGATGGCACCCGGCAAGACGACGGCCGTGTCAACACACCCCAGCCCGGCGCCGCCCTGCTGGCCGCCCGGGCCGGAGCACCGCTGCTACCTGTGGCGATTATCAACAGCTACCGGGCCATGGGCCCTGGCCAGGGCCCACCCCGGCTGGTGCCGGTGCACATCCGGATCGGCCGACCCATCCCACCACCGGCATCCCGCCGCCGGCCCGACCTCGATGCCACCACCCGGGCTTGTCAGGAGGAGATCAACCGCCTTCTGGACGAGGGCTTGATCGAATCGCGCGGTCGAATCCTGCCAGCCAAGGCTTCAGCCGCTCTACCACCCACGGCCTGAGATCGCGACCGCTGATCACCCAGAGGCCCGCCCGCAAACCATCGCCCCAGATCTTGCGGCGGCTCTCCCTGACGCAGAGCTGGCCGCAGGGCACCGCCACCGGAGTGAGATGGATGCCGCGGCTACCGGCCACAATTCGCCCCACCAGTAGGGCCCGATCCATGTGGTCACTGCTGGTAACGAGCAGGGCATGGCGGATGCGGGCCTTCTGCAGGTCGTCCACCAAGGAGGTGAAGTTGGAGAGGGTGTCGCGGGCGCGGTAATCGAGCTGCACCTGGCGGGAGGGCAGGCCCTCCCGCTCCTCGAAAATCCAGTGGGCGTACTCCGGGTTGCTGCCGCCGCTGACCACCACGGGCAGGCCATCGCGGCTGGCCAGATCGGCCGCCACCAATTCCCTGTCCTTGTCGCCGCCGAGCACCAGGATCATCTGGGGTGGGGGTGGAGTGGGCCACCACCAGCCCCGCGACAGCCAGAACAGACTCCCCCCCACCAGGGCCAGCACCAGCAGTCGGCCCCGGCGCCTGGGGGGCCGCCGACGGGCCTTCAGGTTCCTCCTTCCACGGGGCTGGTGGGGTAAAGGGGCAGCACCGGGCTCCAGGGCGCGCCCTGGCCGGCCGCCGCCGCCGCCTGGCTGCAGCGCAGCAGCTCGGCCACGTCGTGGGGCTGTTGAACTTCGGCGCGGCATCGGGGAACGGGTGCTCCGGAGCTGGCGTGAACCAACTTCGCCTCGGCTTCCACCAGGGCGGCGGGCTCACGGTAAAGGCGTGGAGCGGAAAGTTCCAGGAGGGCTGCGGGGTTCAGCGGATCGGGACCGTAGAGCGCCGCCACCTGGCCGCGCCGGGGCAGCTCCTGCACCACCCAGAGGGGGCCAGGGGGCACGGCCGCTTGGTTGCACAGGCGCTGGGCGATCAGCCGGAAGCTGCCAACCCCATCGAGGG
>JBAXOO010000059.1:0-8201 GCA_037133235.1 Cyanobium sp. ELA507 | reverse complement strand
CTGTCGAGGGTTCGAATCCCTCCCTCTCCGTTCCAGGCCGGCGGTCTCCGCCGTCCAAATTGGCCGTTACCGACCCGGAGGGTTCTTGATCGGCCAGTCCTGTCAACGCGGCTCGTTGGCCCGTAGGTGCTCCAACAGCCGCTGGGCGATCGCGGGCAGCAACTCGGCATCGCGGGCGCAGGCCTGGCCTTCGCTGAAGGCCACCAGCAGGAAGGGGGAAACCCCATCCACATCCACATAGGCGGCGTCATGGCGGGCCTGGCTCATCCAGCCAGCCTTGCTCCAGAGGCGGGCCTCCAGGGGCAACCCGGCGCCCAGGAACCCATCCACCTGATTCTCCGGATCGGCAGCCCGGCCAGCCGGATCCAGGGATCGCGCCAGCAGGCCCCGCATCCGCTCGCAGGCGGGGGGCGACACCACGGCGTCGGTGATCACCGCATGGAGCAGGCGGGCCGTGGCCTCGGTGCTGAGCCGATTGCGGTTGCTCAAGGTCGGCCCATAGAACTCCCGTTCGCGGCCATAGGGCCCATCCCCCCAGGTCTTCTGGCAGGCATTGCAGCCCTCCAGTTCGGGCCATTCCAGCGAAGCCAGCCAATCGTTCACCAGCCGCCGTTGGGCAGCCCAGCGGGCAAAGCGCTCGGGCGGCAGGGCCGGACCACTGGTGGTGCCGCTCAGCAGGTCAACTACCAGACCGGTGGCATCGTTGCCGGAGTCACGGATCATGTCGGCTAGGGCCCGGCGCAGTTCGTCGCCGTCCTCGATCAGCCGGCGCTGGAGCCAGGCCTCCGCCGCCACCAGATACACCAGCTTCACCACGCTGGCCGGATAGCACTGCCGATCGCCAGCCCAGGAGGCGCCCATCGGCTGGGAAGCGGCCCCACCGCCGGGATACCGCAGCCAGGTGAGCGAGAGCTGGTTGGCCAGGCCGGGCCGGCCATCGGCCTCGAGGTCAGTCACCAGGTCGGCGAGGGTCTGGCCCATGGCCGGATCCAGGCTGTAGAACGCCATTACCGCTGGCCAACACGATGGCGAGATTAGGCACCACCGACCCGCTGCCGCCCAACGGGCCACCGCCGCTCGGATCCACCTGGCGGCTGCAACGGCCGCTCGACGGCTTATGCCGGCCCACCGGCGCCTCCCTAGCCACCCAGTTGGCGGCGGGGCGCCACCTAAAGGTGCTCGACACCTCACCGGACGCGGCGGCGGGGCAGCGGCTGCGGGTGCGGCAGCTGGAGGATGGCTATCCCTGCTGGCTTGAGATCGGGGAGTTCCAGGCCAGCGCCACGCCCGCCAGCCGGCCCCAGCTGCCCCGCCTCGAGCGCGCCAGCATCGAGGCCCGGCTTGCCCAGGTGTTGGCCTTCGCCCTGGAAGCGGCAGCCCAACCGAACCACTACCTCTGGGGCGGCACCCTGGGACCCAACTTCGACTGTTCCGGGCTCGTGCAGGCCGCCTTCGCCGCGGCGGGCATCTGGCTCCCCCGTGACGCCTACCTGCAGGAACGCTTCTGTCGGCCGGTGGCGGTGCGAGCCGGTGAAACCAGCCTGCTACTGCCGGGCGACCTGATCTTCTTCGGCAGCCCGCGGCGCTGCACCCACGTGGGGCTCCACCTCGGCGAGGGTCGCTACCTCCACAGTTCTGGCCAGGAGCATGGCCGCAACGGGATTGGCGAGGACAACCTCAACCCCCGCAACACCGATCCGGTGGCGCTCCACTACCGCTCCGAACTGCGGGGCGCCGGCCGGGTCATGCACAGCCACGACGGCAGCCCCCTGCCGGCCTGATCCAGCCGCCATGGCCCGCCAAACCAGCCCGCAGGGCGGCTGAGTACGGTGGCCGCCAGCCCTACCCCAGCGGCCATGGCCGAGTCCGCCGCCATCACCCCATCGCCCCAGGCCCAAGCCGCCGCCCTCGGCAGCGGATCCCCTAGTGGCGAACCAGCCAGGCCCGATCTCTCGGTGGTGGTGCCCCTCTACAACGAAGAAGCCAGCCTGCCCCACCTGATCGAGCAGCTGCTGAAGGCCCTACGCCCCCTGCCGCAGAGCTTCGAATTGGTGCTGGTGGACGACGGCTCCCGGGACGGCACCCCGGCCCTGCTACGGGACCAGGCGGAGCGGGTCCCCGAACTGGTGGCCGTGCTGCTGCGCCGCAACTACGGCCAGACCGCCGCCATGGCAGCCGGCTTCGACGCCAGCCGCGGCGAGGTGATCGTGACCCTCGATGGCGATCTCCAAAATGATCCCGCCGACATTCCCCTGCTGCTGCGCAGCCTGGAGGAGGGCCACTACGACCTGGTGAGCGGTTGGCGCCACCAGCGGCAGGATGCGGCCATCAGTCGCCTGCTCCCCTCCCTGCTGGCCAACAAGCTGATCGGCCGGGTGACGGGGGTGAAACTGCATGACTACGGCTGTTCCCTCAAGGCCTACCGGCGGGAAGTGGTCAGCGATATGAACCTCTACGGCGAACTGCACCGTTTCCTACCGGCATTGGCCTCGATCGAAGGGGCAAGGATCGGCGAAGTGCAGGTGAACCACCACCCCCGCCGCTACGGCCAAAGCAAATACGGCATCGACCGCACCTTCCGGGTGCTGATGGATCTGCTGACGGTGTGGTTCATGAAGCGCTTCCTCACCCGCCCCATGCACGGGTTCGGCTTTGTGGGGCTGATCACCCTGGGGATCGGCCTGGCCACCGCTCTCTGGCTGGTGGGGGAAAAACTGCTGCTGGGCACCGACATCGGCAACCGGCCCCTGCTGCTCCTGGCTGTGCTGGCAATTCTCAGCGGCGTCCAGCTCTTCTGCTTCGGCCTGCTCGGCGAACTGCAGATGCGCACGTACCACGAAAGCCAAGGCCGGCCGATCTACCGGGTGCGCGCCACGTTGCGGGGCAGCGCCGCCCGCTGAGGACCCGGCAGCGCCGCAGGAGTGGGACGGCCGCGGAAGCGCTCGATCGCCTTGGCGGCGGCCAGAACCACGGCAGGATCCGAATCCCGCAGACCCCGCCGCAGCAGGGGCAGGGTGAGCCGATCCCCCCACTGGTAGGTCGCCTGAATGGTCGCCAGCCTGGCGGAAGGGTCACCCCGGAAGCGGGCCTCCAGCTGGACCCGATAGGCGGCCCGACCACCCGCAGAGGGAGGAATCAAGACGGACCTGGCCGCCATTGGCAAGCGAGCGCTAGCAAGTCCCTGGAGACCCTGCTGAGTCAGGAGCGCTGGGGCCCCGGGGCGGCCTGCCTCGGGGCGGAAGCTGGCGAAGCCAGGGGGTGAAGCGGCGGCTTAAAACGCGCAGCGTCAGAACCATCTCTTCCGGCTTGAACCAGGGCGATTTGGGCACGGTTGAGGGCGGCAACGGCGCTGGTGTCGGAATCACGCACCAAGGGAACCCGACGCCGGCCCAGCAACCAGGTTGCGGCCAAAACAGCGGCGACAAAGGCGCCAGCGAGGGAAGGATTCATGGGCCAACTGGCTGAACTTTTATGTCGCCCCCTGCAGCACAGGCGAGTGAGCTCAGGGAGCTCTCCGTACAGTATCGGCGGTTGTACGTGGCCAAAGCCATGACTGGAGAATTCGCTGCCGCCTGGTTGCCCTCGGTGCTCGTTCCCCTTGTGGGAATCATGGGACCTGCCGTGGCCATGGCCCTTCTCTTCAACGTGATTGAAGCCCGCGACTGATCCCCGGCCCCTTCCGTCGCTTCATCGGCCTCCCGGGCCACCCATCCCGCACCATCCGACACCATGACCGTGACCCCCGTGGCCGACCCGACCGTCGGCAATCTGGCCACCCCCGTCAACAGCAGCTATTTCACCAAGGCGTTCATCAACGCCCTGCCCGCTTACCGCGCCTCCCTCTCGCCCAATCGCCGGGGCCTTGAGGTGGGAATGGCCCACGGCTTCTTCCTCTACGGCCCCTTCGCCCTCACCGGGCCGCTGCGGCTCACCGAATACGGCAGCACCGCCGGTCTGCTTGCCACCATTGGCCTGGTGTCGATCCTCACGGTGTGCCTGTCCCTGTACGGCGCCGCCGGCAACGGCCCCAACGTGCAGCCCCCGGATGCCACGGTGGACAACCCGCCCGCCGATCTCTTCACCAAGGCCGGCTGGGCCGAGTTTGCCAGCGGCTTCTGGTTGGGCGGCTGCGGTGGTGCCGCCTTCGCCTGGTTCCTCTCCAGCACGGCGATCGTCTCGCCCCTGGTCAAGATCGCCGGTGGCGTCTGGAGCGTCGGCTGAGTACAGCCATCGACTCTCGCCTTCTTCACCCCCGCCCCCCCAGGGGCGGGGGTTTTTGATTGGAACAACCCAAGAATGCGCAAGGCCAGCGCTGCGATGGGCCCCAAACCCCGGTGAAGCGAAGGTAGTGAACCGTCCCGGCGAGCATCGTGGCAGGCATCACCAGAGCTCTGGTTGCCTGGGCCCATTTCATTGGACTGGACACATGCAATGTCTCCAACTCCGGCAAGCCCTTGGGGGAGCTGCTGGGCCATTTGGCGTGGTTAGAAGCCTCCGGCCTCCGAGATGGTGGGCCATTGGCCATCTCTCGCCAGTGTTAGCTGGAACCGGGCAACACAGTTCGCGCCTGGATCGTCCATCCGCCGACCGGTCACGAGTGTCATCCCGAGAAAAGAAGAGCACCCTTAGGCCCCCCTAAACCAGCCAATCCTGGTCGCAGCCTCGATTCGGAAGTGCCCGTGAGTCATGGCCATCTGGAAACGCTGTTAGGGCAATCGAAGGCGAGGTGGCAAAGGCTTGGGCCAGGGGCAATAGCTGTGGCAGAGCAAGCAAAAAGCCCCCGGCCGAAGCCGGGGGCGGTGCGTCCCTCGTGGAGACAGGCAGTTGTCGGAATTATCCGAACTTGCCTGACGTGGAGGCGATTAGGAAGGCCCCGTAGGTGAGGATGTAGCCAATCGTGAAGTGAGCGAGACCCACAACACGGGCCTGAACGATTGAGAGGGCCACTGGCTTATCACGCCAGCCAACCAAGTTGGCGAGCGGGGTGCGCTGGTGCGCCCAGACAATGGTCTCAATCAATTCCTGCCAATAACCGCGCCAGGAGATCAGGAACATGAAGCCGGTAGCCCAAACCAGGTGACCGAACAGGAACATCCAGGACCAGACGGCCAGGTTGTTCGAGCCGAACGGGTTGTACCCGTTGATCAGCTGGGAGCTATTCAGCCACAGGTAGTCGCGGAACCAGCCCATGATGTAGGTGCTGGATTCGTTGAACTGGGCCACATTGCCCTGCCAGATGGCGAGGTGCTTCCAGTGCCAGTAGAAGGTGACCCAACCGACGGTATTCAAGGCCCAGAAGACTGACAGATAGAAAGAGTCCCAAGCCGAGATGTCGCAGGTGCCACCACGGCCGGGGCCGTCGCAGGGGAAGGAGTAGCCGAAGTCCTTTTTATCGGGCATCAGCTTCGAACCGCGGGCATCCAGGGCGCCCTTCACCAGGATCAAGGTGGTGGTGTGCAGACCCAGGGCGATGGCGTGGTGAACTAGGAAATCACCAGGGCCAATCTGCAGGAACAGGGAGTTGTTGCCTGCATTGATGGCATCCATCCAGCCCGGAAGATAGGCGGCACCAGATGTGCTGGCCAGACTTCCGGAATTGGCCAGCAGCACATCCATGCCGTACATGGCTTTGCCACTGGCGGCCTGAACGAACTGGGCAAAGACGGGCTCAACCAGGATCTGCTTCTCGGGGGTACCGAAAGCCACAACCACGTCGTTGTGGACGTAGAGGCCAAGGGTATGGAAACCGAGGAACAGCGACACCCAGCTCAGGTGGCTGATGATCGCTTCCTTGTGCTCGAGCATCCGGGCCAACACGTTGTTCTTGTTGGCTTCGGGGTCGTAATCACGGATGAAGAAGATCGCACCGTGGGCGAAGGCACCGCACATCAGGAAGATGGCGATGTACTGGTGGTGGGTGTAGAGGGCAGCCTGGGTGGTGTAGTCCTTCGCGATGAACGCGTAGGACGGCAGCGCATACATGTGCTGTGCCACCAGGCTGGTGACCACGCCGAGGGACGCCAGAGCAAGACCCAGCTGGAAGTGCAGGGAGTTGTTGATGGTGTCGTAGAGGCCCTTGTGACCAGCGCCGAGGGCGCCGCCGAAAGGGGTGCCCTTGGGTGGGTTGTGAGCCTCAAGGATCTCGCGGATCGAGTGACCGATACCGAAGTTGGTCCGGTACATGTGGCCAGCGATCACAAACAGACAACCGATCGCCAGGTGGTGATGGGCAATGTCTGTGAGCCAGAGGGCTTCGGTCTGGGGGTGGAAACCACCCAGGAAGGTGAGGATCGCAGTGCCGGAACCGGTAGCGGTGCCGAACAACTGATTGGCGGTGTCGGGGTTCTGGGCATAAACGCCCCAGTTGCCGGTGAAGAAGGGAGCAAGACCTGCAGGGTGAGGGGACACCGAGAGGAAGTTGTCCCAACCCACGTGCACACCGCGGGATTCAGGGATCGCCACGTGAACCAGGTGACCGGTCCAGGCGATGGAGCTGAAGCCGAACAGAACGGCGAGGTGGTGGTTGAGGCGGGATTCAGCGTTCTTGAACCAGGCCAGGGAAGGCAGGAACTTGGGCTGAAGGTGGAGCCAGCCGGCGAACAGGGCCCAGGCCGACAGGATCATCATGAAGATGGAACCCTGATAAAGCTCGGCGTTGGTGGTCATGCCGATCGTGTACCACCAGTGGTACAGACCGGAATAGGCGATGTTCACCGGTGAGGAGGCGCCCGCCTGGGTGAAGGCGGTGATGGCGCCCTGGCCGAAGTGGGGATCCCAGATCGCGTGAGCGATGGGACGGACGTGCAGCGGATCGGCGACCCACTGCTCGAAGTTGCCCTGCCAGGCGATATGGAACAGGTTGCCCGAAACCCAGAGGCCGATGATCGCCAGGTGACCGAAGTGGGTGGAGAACAGCTTTTGGTAAAGCCGCTCCTCCGTCATTCCGTCATGGCTCTCGAAGTCGTGAGCCGTGGCGATGCCGTACCAAATACGGCGGGTTGTCGGGTCCTGTGCCAGACCCTGGCTGAACGAAGGAAATTTCGTTGCCATTGGGAAAGGTCAGGTGGAGGTCAGCCGACCGCGACGATGCGGGCCAGGAAAAATGCCCAGGTGGTCGCAATGCCACCAAGGAGGTAATGGGCCACACCCACGGCACGGCCCTGGGTGATGGAGAGCGCCCGCGGCTGGATAGCCGGAGCAACCCTCAGCTTGTTGTGAGCCCAGACGATGGACTCAATCAGCTCCTGCCAGTAGCCGCGGCCGCTGAACAGGAACATCAGGCTGAAGGCCCAGATGAAGTGGGCTCCCAGGAACATCAGACCGTAAGCACTGGAGCTCGAGCCGTAGCTGTTGATCACCTGTGCGGCCTGGGCCCAGAGGAAGTCGCGCAGCCAGCCATTAATGGTGATGGCGCTCTGGGCGAAGTTGCCATTCGTGATGTGCTGGACGCTGCCATCAGCGTTGACGGTGCCCCACACGTCGCTCTGCATCTTCCAAGAGAAGTGGAAAATGACGATCGACAGGGAGTTGTACATCCAGAACAGGCCGAGGAACACGTGGTCCCAGGCCGACACTTGGCAGGTGCCGCCACGGCCGGGGCCGTCGCAGGGGAAGCGGAAGCCCAGATTCGCCTTATCGGGGACGAGGCGGGAGCTGCGGCTGTACAGCACACCCTTCAGCAGGATCAGCACGGTGACGTGGATCGTGAAGGCGTGGATGTGGTGGATCATGAAGTCGGCCGTTCCCAGGGGGATCGGCCCGGCGGCAACCTTGCCGCCCACAGCCACGACGGCGCCGTTGAACACCTCGCTCACGCCAGCGAGGGCGTTGGGAGCGGTGGTGCCGGCAGCGGCGGCATGGAGGCCCTGGATCCACTGGGCAAACACCGGCTTCAGCTGAATGGCCGAATCACTGAACATGTCCTGGGGACGGCCCAGGGCACGCATGGTGTCGTTGTGGATATAAAGGCCGAAGCTGTGGAAACCAAGCCAGATCGACACCCAGTTGAGGTGGCTGATCAGGGCATCGCGGGCCTTGAGCACGCGATCCAACACGTTATCGACGTGCTTGGCGGGGTCGTAATCGCGAATCATCGCGATGGCAGCATGGGCACCTGCACCCACAATCAGGAAGCCGCCAATCCAGGTGTGATGGGTGAAGATCGACAGCTGGGTTGGGTAGTCAATCCCGATGTAGGGATA
>JBAXOO010000058.1:0-8250 GCA_037133235.1 Cyanobium sp. ELA507 | reverse complement strand
CCCCCGTGGGCCCAGCCCTCGGTCAGCATGGCGTCAACATCATGGCGTTCTGCAAGGAGTACAACGCCCGCACCCAGGAGAAGGCCGGGTATGTGATTCCTGTGGAGATTTCGGTCTTTGAAGACCGCAGCTTCACCTTCATCACCAAGACCCCGCCCGCTTCGGTGCTGATCTCCAAGGCGGCCGGCATCGAAAAGGGTGCCGCCACCTCCGCCAAGGGCAGCGTCGGCGCCATCAGCCGCGCCCAGCTCGAGGAGATCGCCAAGACCAAGCTGCCCGACCTCAACTGCACCAGCGTTGAGTCGGCCGTGCGCATCATCGCCGGCACCGCCCGCAACATGGGCGTCGCCATCAACGATTGACGATCCCCGGAGTCGGCCCCGCCTGAGGGTCTGACCCCGATTCCCTGTCCCCTTCCATTCACCCCGCTGGGGGAGACCACACCGGTCGCTCGCACCCCATTCCCGCCATGCCAAAGATCTCCAAGCGTTTTGCCGTCGCCGCCGCCAAGGTCGAAGACCGCACCTACGAACCCCTCGAAGCGATCGAACTGGTCAAGGCCAACGCCACCGCCAAGTTTGATGAAACCCTCGAAGCCCACGTGCGCCTGGGCATCGATCCCAAGTACACGGACCAGCAGCTGCGCACCACCGTGGCCCTGCCCCACGGCACCGGCCAGACCATCCGCATCGCCGTGATCGCCCGGGGCGAGAAGGTGGCCGAAGCCAAGGCGGCCGGCGCCGACCTCGCCGGCGACGAGGACCTGGTGGAAGCCATCGCCGGTGGCGCCATGGACTTCGACCTGCTGATCGCCACCCCCGACATGATGCCCAAGGTGGCCAAGCTGGGTCGGGTGCTCGGTCCTCGCGGTCTGATGCCCAACCCCAAGGCCGGCACCGTGACCACCGACCTGGCCGGCGCCATCAACGAGTTCAAGGCCGGCAAACTCGAGTTCCGCGCCGATCGCGCCGGCATCGTGCACGTGCGCTTCGGCAAGGCCAGCTTCGATCGGGCCAAGCTGCTCGACAACCTCAAGGCCCTGCAGGAAACCATCGACCGCAACAAGCCCAGCGGTGCCAAGGGCCGCTACTGGCGCAGTCTGTATCTCACCTCCACCATGGGCCCCTCGGTGCCCGTCGACTTCTCGGCCCTGCAGGACATCAAGCAGGAAGGCTGAGGCGTCCCGCCGTGCCACCCATCCCCCACCGGGCGATCACCCTGGTGGGTTTTTTTGGTCTGGCGGCTGGGGCTGGAGCCTGGATGGTGGTGGCGGCCCTCCAAGCCCGGAGCCCCCGGGCCCCCTTCGGCCGGACCTCTCCCCTCGGTGGCGCACCCAAGCCCGCGGCGAGCTCGCCCTTGCTTTTCCTGGGTGATTCGATCACCGCAGCGGGTCCGTGGGCCGAGGCTTTTCCGGGCCGGGCCGTCGTCAACGCCGGCATTCCCGGCAACACCACGCGCGACCTGCTGGAGCGGCTGGATGCCTTGCCGATCCGGCGGCACCAATCCACGGTGGTGCTCATGGCTGGCATCAACGACATCCTTCGCGGTGAGGAGCCCGCCCCCGTGGCGGCACGTCTCCTCCAGGTGCGGCGGGCGCTGCTGGAACGGGGTGCGGCCCGGGTGGTGGTGGTCGCCACCCTGCCCTGTGGCTCGGTCCGCTGGGGCCCCCGTTGCCTGGCGCCGGTGCAGGAGCTCAATCGCCGCATCCGCCTTGGGGTTCCCCTCGCCGATTGGCTCGACCTCACGCCGGCGGTGCGGGATAGCGCCGGGCTGCGCCCTGCCTTGACGGTGGATGGCCTTCACCTCAGCCCGGCCGGATACCGGCTTTGGCTCAAGCAATTAAGGCCAATGTTGTAAATTGATTAACTGGCTTCGGCCAGAAGGGCACGCGCCCTAACCCAAGACAGCAGGTGATGGATCCTGCCGGGTTTTCCCGGATCCAGGTTCTGCCATAAGTCCTGCCGAGGTGCACGCGATTCACGGCAACCCCGTGAACTGAATTTGCAGCCGATGGGGTTCATGCCCCGAACGGAGCGGAACAGGTCAGCGGCCTCGATGGTCCCCGCAGCTCGCACTGCAGTTTCGGGGATGGATGGTGGAGCTTCCCTCGGGAGGCACCGGCCATCTAGGGGCCGCGTTCCCGGCTTGTTCCCCTCGATCCGTTCCTAATCCCATGGGCCGCACGCTGGAGAGCAAGCAACAGATCGTCGAAGAGCTCAAGGGGCTCCTCGGTGAAGCCGAAATGGCGCTGGTCCTTGATTTTCAGGGTCTCTCCATCAAGGAAATGTCTGATCTGCGGACCCGTCTGCAGGCCAGCAACGGTGTGTGCAAGGTGACCAAAAACACCTTGATGCGCCGGGCCATTGATGGCAATAGCGCCTGGTCGGAACTCGAATCCCTGCTCACCGGCACCAACGCCTTCATCCTCGTCAAAGGGGATGTGGGTGGTGCGGTGAAGGCCGTGCAGTCCTTCCAGAAGGACAGCAAGAAGTCGGAAACGAAAGGGGGCCTTTTCGAAGGCCAGCTCCTCTCCGCCGCCGACATCAAGGCCATCGGGGATCTGCCCTCCAAGGAGGTGCTCATGGCCCAGATCGCCGGTGCGATCAACGGCGTGGCCACCAAGTTGGCCGTGGGCATCAACGAAGTTCCCTCCGGCCTTGCCCGGGCGCTCAAGCAGCACGCCGAATCCGGCGAAAGCTGAGGGTGATGGCTCAGACCGCCCCGATGCGATCTGGCCCACGCACTTCCGAGCTCCACCGATCCAACTGTTCAACCAACAGATCTGTTGCTGATTCTCAACCATGTCCGCTACCACTGACCAAATCCTCGAACAGCTGAAGACCCTCTCCCTGCTGGAAGCTTCCGAGCTCGTTAAGCAGATCGAAGAGGCCTTCGGCGTTTCCGCCGCAGCTTCCGCCGGCGTTGTGATGGCTGCTCCCGGCGCCGCCGCCGCCGCCGAGCCCGTCGAAGAGCAAACCGAATTCGACGTGATCCTCGACAGCTTCGATGCTGCCGCCAAGATCAAGGTGCTCAAGGCCGTCCGCGAGGCCACCGGCCTCGGTCTGGGCGAAGCCAAGGCCCTCGTGGAGGCTGCCCCCAAGGCCGTCAAGGAAGGCATCACCAAGGCCGATGCCGAGGCCCTCAAGAAGACCATCGAAGAAGTGGGTGGCAAGGTCACGATCAAGTGATTGCCCGGCGATCACTCCGGTGGTCGCCAGCCTTTCTTCGCCGCCGCCCTTTGGGGTGGTTGCTTTAAGCCGGTCCCTGGGACCGGCTTTTTTGTGGGCTGGGGTGGGCGCTGATCGCCCCAGCGCCTGGCTTGCCTCCCATGGGGTTTGGCCTGCAGCGGCCAGGGGTATCGGGCCAAAAAAAAACCCCGCGAATCTGCGGGGTCTGGAGATGGAACGAACCTTGGGAGTCTTGCCTCGTTTCGACCCCTCGGTTTTGTTCCTCACTCCTCACACGTTCAGAATTTACGCAAGATGCCAGGGGTGTTGCAGGTTGTGTCGTCCGGATCGGCAACTGGCCAGTTCTGGGGCGCTCGGCTGGCGATCCGTCGGGACTTCATTCCTGGAAGGGGATCACCTGCAGGGCGATGGCGCGGCCTTCCCCGCCCATGCTCTCCTGAGAAAGGGCCTGCAGGTTCACGGCCGGGTTTGCCGGCGGGGCCTGCCGCCAGCTGGTGGCAGCACCGATCGGGGCCTGTCTGGGGGCCAGCGCCGGCGGTGGCGGCGGCGGCGGCGCCAACGGGGGGAAGCCGCGGCCGCTGGCCAGCCTGGGGCCGCCGGGCGGGGAGGAGGCCTGGGCCAGCAAATCCCCGGCGTTGGCTCCGTTGGCAAAGTAGATGTGGTTCAGGGTCTGGCTTCCGTAGGTGCGGCGCTGGAGCGCCCAGCCGGGCTCAAGCCGGATGGCCACGAAGGCATCCCGCAGCCGCGCCGGAATGGCAGCCCTGCCCACCACCACCACGCCGGCCAAGTCGGGGGAGGCGGCTTGCAGTTCGAGTTCCGAGCCCACCTGCTCCAGCCTTAGCCGCATCCTTGAACCGCCCTCGGCATCCTGCCGGCCGTCGCCGAAGCGCAGCGAGTAGCCATTGCTGTCGATGTAGCGGTCGCAGATTCCGGTGAAGTCGAAACGGTTGAGGCTGGGATCCACCAGGCCATCGCTGCGGCTCTGCCAGCAGAGCGGTTGTGGCCGGATCTGCTCCAGCACTAGGAGGGTCCAGTCGTCCCTGCCCACGGCCCGGGCCAACACGGCGAAACGGTCGCCATCCACCGGCCTGGCCTCAAACAGCCCGGCCGCCTGAACCAGGGGGGAGAATCCCGAGAGCAACCCCGCTCCCCCCGCGGCCAGGGCTGCCAGGGCCAGGTAGGTTCGCTTCATGGTGCCAACTCCGGGACCCGGATCCATCCGGGACGAGCGGCCCATTCAAACGAACCTGGCAAGGGGGATCCATGGCGGAGGAGCCGGGCGCTACGCCCTTGGCCGTGGTGGCCGCGGCCTGTGATGGTGCCTGCAGCGGCAACCCCGGCCCCGGGGGCTGGGGGGCGCTGCTGCGTTTCGCCGATGGCTCCGTGCATGAGATGGGCGGTGCCGAACCGGCCAGCACCAACAACCGCATGGAGCTCACCGCCGCCCTCGCCCTGTTGGAGGCCCTCAAGGACCTGCCCCGCCATCCCGATCTGGCCATCCGCACCGATAGCCGTTATTTGATCGATGGCCTCCAGAAGTGGCTGCCGGGCTGGAAGCGCAAGGGCTGGCGCACGGCCTCCGGTGGCGCCGTGCTCAACCGCGACCTCTGGGAGCAGCTCGACCGCAGCCGCCTGGGGGATGTGGAGCTCCGCCACGTGCGCGGCCACAGCGGAGACCCCGATAACGACCGCTGCGACGCCATTGCGGTGGCCTTCTCGCGGGGGCAGCTGCCCAGCCTTCGGGGCGGTGAGCTGGTCTCCAGGGCCTCTCTGGCGGCGGAGGTGCCGGCGGCCGCTGCTTCTAGGCCTTCCCCCGGCACCCGCCCAACCCAGCAGGCTTCAGCCGCTGGTGGGGTCGGGCCTGTCGAGCAGGACCCCGCCCCGCCGGAGCTGCAACGGCTCCTGGGCCGGCTGGAGCTGGCCGACCGCTTAGCCGCCGGACGCCACGGCCTCAGCCTGGCGGAATTGGCCCAACTGGTGGAGATGCCCCTGCGCAGCCTTGCGAACCGTACCGATTCCTGGCCCTGGCGCGACTGGATCGTGCATCCCCTGGGCGATGGCCGCTGGCGCCTGGACCGTGACGCGGGAGGATTGCAACCGCCGGAGTGACGGGAGTCGCGCCAATGGTGAGTGATCCTTCCTCCCCCAGCTCCGCCAGGGCCACCACGGGGGCGCTTTACCGGCGTTTCGTGGGGCCCCTGCTCAGCACCGATGGGGGCGCCGACGCCGAGCAGCTGAGCAGCATCACCCTGGGGCTCTTGGGGGAAACGGCCATCCGGCGGGATTGGCCCCTGGTGCGCGACAGCCTGCGGGGCTTGGCCGGTGAGCTGCAGCGGCGGGATCCCCGGCTCCAGCAGACTTTGTTTGGCTGCCGTTTCGCCAATCCGGTGGGCCTGGCCGCCGGTTTCGACAAGAACGGGGTGGCGGCCGCCCTCTGGGATTGCTTTGGATTCGGCTTCGCCGAGCTGGGCACCGTGACCTGGGAGCCCCAGGCCGGCAACCCTCGACCGCGCCTGTTCCGCCTCGCCGAGGAGCGGGCCGCCCTCAACCGCATGGGCTTCAACAACCAGGGGGCCCGGGCCGTGCGGCGCATCCTGGAGCGCCAGAAGCTGCCCCCCCCTGGCCAGCGACCCGCCGTGCTGGGCCTCAACCTGGGCAAGTCGCGCACGGCCTCTTTGGAGCTGGCACCGGACGATTACGCCTCCTCCCTCGAATGGCTCGCGCCCCTGGCCGATTACGCGGTGGTGAACGTGAGCTCGCCCAACACGCCGGGGTTGCGGGAGCTGCAGGAGGAAACCCAGCTGAGGCGCCTGGTGGAGCGGTTGCGGCGCCTGCCGGCCTGCCCCCCTTTGCTGGTCAAGATCGCCCCCGACCTTGAGGACGATGCCATCGATGCGATCGCCCGCCTGGCCTACCAGGAGGGTCTGGCCGGCGTGATTGCGGTGAACACCAGCCAGGATCGGCTCGGCCTGGGGCAACGGCGGTTAGGCAGCACGGGCCGCACCCTGGCCGAGGAGGCGGGTGGCCTGAGCGGCCGACCCCTGCGGCATCGGGCGCTGGAGGTGCTGCGCCGCCTGCGGGCCACGGCCGGACCCTCCCTTCCCCTGATCGGGGTGGGTGGGATCGATAGCCCCGAGACGGCCTGGGAGCGGATCACCGCCGGAGCTTCGCTGGTGCAGGTCTACACCGGTTGGATCTATGGCGGCCCGGAGCTGGTGCCCTCGATCCTGGAGGGGTTGCTGCAGCAGCTGGATCGCCACGGGCTGGCCAGCATCACGGCCGCCGTGGGATCAGGGCTGCCCTGGCGCTGAGCGCCGACCAGCTGGGCGAGCGGCGCCATGGACAGAGAGCCCTGGACAGGGTTCGATACCTTTGGGCAACATGATGCGCGGTTTTGGCTTTTTCCGGCCTCATCGAGGACCTGCAGGACCGGATCCGGCCACTTCGGGCCAGGATGTTCCCGCGGGAAGTGCTGATCGAACTCCACGACAGCGGCCTGCGGGGCCAGATGTTTGCCGATGGCCGGCCTGCCGAGGTGCGCTTCGAGGCTCCCTTGCCCGCCCTCACCTGCCGGGATGGCATGCCCCTGGAGAAGGAGCCCCTGGCCGACCTGATCGGCGACCTCTTGGTGCGCGACAACCTGATCGAAGCCTTTGTGATGGTGGCCTTGCCTCCGGCCGCGGCGCAGTGGCGGGTGGTCGAGTGGCCCCATGGACGCAGCCTGCCGGAGGACCCCCTTGAGGGGGTGCGGGAGCTGGATGCCGCCGCTTTGAATTTTCCCTACCCGTTGGCCGATGCCGTGGTCGACGCCCAGCCCCTACCTGGCAGCGATCCCCTTCTGCTGGTTGCCGCCAGCCGTCGTTCCCTGGTGGATGCCTGGATCCAGGTCTTCACTCTCGCCGGTGTGCAGCTCGAACGGCTCGCCCCCGCCCAGAGCTGCGAATTCCTGGCCCTGCGTCCCCTGCTTCAGCAGATGGCGAGTCAGGACCTTGTGGCCCTCCTGAGCCCTGAGGACGAGGTGACCCGGCTGCTGCTCTACCGCGATGGCATCCCCCGCTACGAGCGCAGCGTGGCGGCGAAGGGTTCGGAGTTGGTGGCCGAACTGAGCCGCAGCATCGCCTTCTATCGCCGCACCGATCCGCAGGTCCGGGACCTGCGCCTGTTGCACGCCGGCCCCCTGCCCGAGCTCCAAGCTCTCCAGTTGGAGTTGGGGGTGACGGCCGAGCCGGCCAGCCATGGAAGCTTTGACTCCCTGGTCCTCCAGGGACTGGCCAGCTTAGAGGTGGCGCCATGAAGGCGGCATCGGTTCCGGTGTTGGATCTGCTGCGGGAACGGCGCCGCGAGCTGGGGGTCGAACCCCTCGCCTCCACCCTGGCCCAACGCCGCGGTTTGCTGCAGCGGGGTGGCCTGATCGGGTTGGCCCTGGTGGGGGGGGTGGCCGGCCTCTGCGCCGTGGTGCTGCTTCAACATGCGGTGGTGAAGGCCCGCATGGCCCAACTGGAGCAAGTGGAAAGCCAGGCGGCCGTGCTCCGGGCCCAGGTCACGGCTCGCCAGCAGAAACTCACCGCCATCACGGGCACCAACCGGACCCTCGCCACCGCGCTCACCTCCGGCCGCACCTCCGCTGCCCTGCTGGCCGAACTGCAAGGGATCACGCCCCAAGGCGTGCAGCTCACCTCCTCCGATTCCGGCGGCGACGCCCTCACCCTCAAAGGCCAGGCCTTTGATCCCTATGCCCTGGTGCGGATCAATGCGCTCCTGCTGCAGCTCCAGCGTTCTCCCCTTTTCCAGAAGGAGGGGGTGCGGCTTACGAAGGTGGAACGCCAGCCCTCCCGTGTCGCCGAGACCACCACGCCTGGGGCCGCCAAGCCCGCCCAGCCGGCCGCCCCTGGCCCTGTGGGTTTTGAGATGGCGGCGCCCTTCGCTTCCCTCGATCCGCCAAGTCAGCTCAACCTGCTGCGGCGGCTCGGCTCGGAGGGCATGGCCCGGCGGCTCCAGTTGCTCAGCCAGGAGGGCCTGATGCCATGACGAATCTTCAGCAGGGGGCAGGCGGGGTATCCGG
>JBAXOO010000057.1:0-8333 GCA_037133235.1 Cyanobium sp. ELA507 | reverse complement strand
AGAGTTGCAGGTCGAAGGCCCACACGCAGCAGGCAAAACCGGCGAAGCGCAGCAACACAAAGGCCGCCTCGGCCAGCAGCGGTTGCCAGGGGTAGCCCGGCAGCTGGGGTGTGCCCAGCGGGGCACTGGCGCCGAGGCCGCTACCGGAGGGATCTTGCTGGCTAGGGCCAGTGAGGAGAGGGCCCTCGAGGAGTGAGCCATCGAGGCCAGGGCCATCGATGCCAGGGCCATCGAGGTGCAGGTCCCTGGCCTTGCGCCGTTCCAGCCGGGCCAGCAGGGGCTGCAGCCAGCGGGGGTTCAGCAGCCCCAGGGGTAGCAGAAAGAGCAGCCCCAGCCCGCCCTGCCAACCCCCCAGGCTCGCCAGTGCCAGGGCGGCGGTGGCGGCCAGCAGCGGATCGAGCAGCACGGCCGCCAGGGCGGTGGCGGTGCTCACCGGCTGGGCTAGGCCGGCCGTGCCCAGGCGCAGGGCCTGCACCCGGGCGGCCAGGTGCCAGATGCCGCCAGGGAGAAACTTGCGCAGGTTGGTCACCATGTAGTGGGCCACGGGCTTCTCCGCCAGGGGTCTTTGGCCCAGCCAGCGCAGCAGGGTGCTCCAGGCCAGGCCGTTGACCACCACGCTCAACAGGCTGAGGCCCACCCCCAGCAGCAGCCAGAGCCAGCCCTGCGGATCGAGCCCGATCCGCAGCAGTTGGCGACCATTGGCCAGGAGGGCCGCCAGCACGAAGCCCAGGCTGGCCAGGGTGATCCAGGGCCGTAGTCCACCTGGGAGGTTGGGCCGCCAGCTGAGCAGCTTGATCAGGGGTTGGGCCAGCGGGGCGGCGAGGCTGCCCAGGTCCCTGGGCCTGCTGCCCTGAACGACTGGTCGGCCGTTGACGGGGGCGGCTCGGTCCTGGGGCCCTCGGCCGGCCAGGGGCAGGGCCAGGCCCCTGAGGCGTTGCAGCAGGCTGCTGATCCATGGCTTCATGGGGCGATCATGGCGCCTCCGGGCCTTCGTTTTCCTGTCGGGCCAGGGCCTCGGCCACCACCGCCCGCACCTGGTCAAAGCCCAGCCCATGGCGGCGGGCCAGGGCGGCCAGATCCTCGTATTCGGGCCGGCCCCGACGCCGGCCATCCGGCAGGTCCACCCACTTGATCCCCACCGGGCCAAGCGGGGTGGCCAGGCGCCCTTCGCGGCGGGGAAGGAGCCAGCGTTGCTGCAAGGTTTCCCTCACCCCCAGGCTGCTGCCGTGGCGCCACCACACCTGGCGCAGGGCGGGCCCGAGGGCCGGGGGCATCAGGGCCGTGATCTTGGTGCCCATCCTTCCTTTTTTCATCGCGACCGCCTGGCTGAACACCTCCACCGCGCCGGCCTGCCGCAGGGCCTCGGCCAGGAAGGCCAGGTCTTCGGCGCTGGCATCGTCGATCTGGGCCTGCTGCTCCAGCAGGGCTTCGTGGGTTTCGCCTGCCCCTGGGGGCAGCGGGGCGCTGTCCTCCTCGCCGCTGGTGGCCGCGGCGGGGCCGGCCGGATCCAGGGGCTGCGCCAGGCAGAGGCGCAGCAGGTTGGGGCGATCGAGGCTGCGGCTGCCCAGGCCCACCCCCAGTTGCCTGGGCACCGCGGCCGGTGCCGCTCCGAAGTGGTCGGCCCAGCAGGCCACCAGGGCCAAGCCGGTGGGGGTGGTGAGTTCGCCGGGGGCAAAGCCCTCGCTGGAGCCGAGCGGAATGCCGCGGCGCCGGGCGATCTCCAGCACGGCCGGCGCCGGTAGGGGCAGGAGGCCATGGGCGGTGGCCACGGCGCCGTGGCCGGCGGGGGGGATGCCACAGACCAGCCGTTCCACCTCCAGGTGGAGCAGGCCGGCGCAGACCCCCACCACATCCACCAGGGCATCCAGGGCGCCCACCTCGTGGAAGTGCACCCGCTCCACCGGTTGGCCATGGACCGCGGCCTCGGCCTCCGCCAGCAGGCTGAACACCGCGATCACCCGCTCCTTGAGGGTTGGGTCGAGGGGCGCTGCGCCGAGTTGCTGCCGCAGCTCTCCCCAATGCCGGTGAGGTGGGTCGGCCTCCAGACTTTCCACCGCAAGATGCAGGCCCCGCAGGCCACCGCTGCGGCGGGTTTCGAGCTGCAGCCGGTAGCGGCCCGCCAGCCCCAGGTCGGCCAGGGGCCCGTGGACCACCGCCTCGGGGACCCCCAGATCCAGCAGGGCCGCCAGCAGCATGTTGCCGGCCAGGCCCGTGGGGCAATCCAGCAGCAGCAGGCTCATGGGGGCGGATCCGCGGCCGTCGCCGGGGGGCCGGGCCGGCCGAGCCTGGGGGCGGCCCTGGCCAGTTGCTCCGCTTCGGCCTCCAAGGCGGCGCGCTGCTGGGCCAGCCACTGGTCCACCTCCCGGCGGGCGCGGCGCTGTTCCAGCTGGGCGGTGGCCGCATCCTGGCCGGAGAGGCCCCAGATCCTGCCCAGCAGGGAGCGATCGTCGGCCCCCCCTTCACTGGCGCCGTAGATCAGGGTTTCGGCCGCCATGCCAGCCAGCAGCACCCGGCTCCAGCGCCGCAGCTCTTCGAGCGGGAGGCGAGCCCTGCTGGGGGGTTCGAGCACGGTGGTGCCCCCGGCGGCCAGGCCGGCCCGCAGGCAGGCAAGGCTGCCCACGTGGACCGGCCCCACGGCCATCCCTTCCTCCCGGGCCACCAGGGCGTGGGCGGCTTCATGGATGGCGATCCGCCGCAGGCGCCCCAGGCCCCCGGGCAGGGCCTCGGCCACCAGATGGCCGCCCCGACCACCGAAGCGGGCTGCATCGACCGTGAGGGAGCCGAGGCCCAGCAGCACCAGCAGGCTGGTGATCCAGGGGGAGAGGCCCACGAGGGGTCCCACCACGGCCATCAGGCTGGCCACGAGCACGGCCACCCCGGCGCTGAGGGCCCCGGTCATCGCTCCACTCCTGGCTTCAAAGCGAGGGGCGGGTCACGGCCCGGCCATGGTTGCGGGGAGTGCCGCCGCTAGGCCGCTCCGGACCTGCCTCTGGACCGCGGCGCTCGTTGCCCCGCCGCTCGCCGGCTCCGCCACCGCCACCGTTGCCTCCAGGGCTGCGGCGGCCCTTGCCGCCCCGGGTACCCCGCTGGGCCAGGGGGCCGACCACCTCGATGCTCTCCAGGGTCAGCTTCTGACCCTGGCGGCGCAGGTCGAGGGCCACGAAATGGCGCAGGTGCTCCAGGGGCACTTCGCCGCGAAGCTGCAACTTGAAGGGCACGGGACGGCTGCCGTCGGGCCGGGGCTGCTGGCGCACCTTCACCACCAGGTCGCCGGTTTCGGGGCGGGTGTAGATCAGCTCACCGCGCACGGAGAAATAGCCGTCGCCCTCGGCCAGCTCGTCACCCAGGGCCTCCTCCGACTCGTCCGCCTCAGCGGCCGCGAGGGTGCTGGGCTCCCATACGCCCACCATTTGGAGATGCAGCTGGTTTTCGTCGCGGCTGCGGGGATACACCACCCACAGGTGGGGAATGGCCAGGTCGAGATGGCGGCGCATCAGGGTGAGCAACCGTCCCAGCACCACGGCCTCCAGCTCCGTGCCGTCCTCCGTGTGGATCACCCCACGGGTGGGGGTCTCAGGATCGGTGGGCACATACCGGCCGCGCACCACGCCGATGGCCCGGTACTGCATCGGCTCGGTGACCGGGGAGATGGGGTGCTGGCGCATGGTGAGGGAGTGGAACCCCGCAGGGGACGGGATCGAGCCCGGACCAATGTAGCCAGTGCGGCAGGTAGCCTCCGCCAGGGGGCCTGAAGCCGCTTGCCCCAGCCCGGATGTCCACCCCCACCCGCAGCAGCGCTGGCCCGATCTGGACGGTGGTCGGCGCGACCACCCTTTGCCTCCTGGCCCTCGGGGCCGGGTGGTGGCTGGGGCGGCAGCAGGGTGGCGCTGCCCCGGACGATGGCCGCCGGGCGGGCCTCGTGCAGGAGGCCGAGCGGCTGCGCGGCAAGGTGGCGCGGGGTGAGGCTCAGGACAACGAACGGCAGCGCTATCTAGAACTGTTGGTGGCGCTCAACCGCAAGGGCGAGGCGATCGCCGTGCTTGAACCCCTGGCCGACCAGGCCCCCGATCGCTGGTCGCTGCGGTTGATGCTGGCGGAGCTGCGCCGCGACCAGGGGGACCGGGCCGGGGCCGAGCGGGAGCTGCGCCAGATCCTCAATCGCCAAAGCGATCAGGTGGATGCCCTGCAGCTGCTTTCCCTGTTGCGGATCGAACAGGACCAGGGCAGCGCCGCCGAAGCCCAGGTCAAGGGCATTTATGGCGGCCTGATCCGTCCGGAGGCCAAGCCCGAGGCCCTCGGGGTGGGCCTGCTGCTGGCCGAACTCCAGCAAAAGCGCGGCGAGGCCCCCGCCGCCGAGACCACCTATCAGGAGTTGGCGGCCGCCTTTCCCACCGACCAGCGCCCCCTGATCGGTCTGGCCCTGCTGCGCCACTCCCGTGGCAATGGGTCTGGTGCTTTGGATGCCCTGCAGCAGGCCCGCCGCCGGAGCCCCGACCCGGAACAACCCGATCCCCGCCTGGATGCTTTAGCCGCCAGCTGGGGGCTGGAAAAACTCAGGGCCCCTTCAGGCTCGCCGCCGGGCTTGCCACGGCCGCCGGCTTCGGCGACCCCTGCTGCTCCAGGGCCTTGAGGGCCTGGTCCACCGCCGAGGCGGGGGGGGTGGCGTCGTCGAGGGCGGTGCTGCGGCGCAGGCGATTGATCAGGTCGATCGGATTTTTCGAATCGATCGGGGAGCCGCTGGGGCTGGAGCCATTGCCGCCATAGATCTGGCGCTCCTGGGTGGAGGTGCCCAGGGTCTGGCCGTAGCCGGCCTGCTGGGCCGCCGCCGGTGATCCGCCCAGACCGGGGCCCGCTACCAGGCAGGTGGCCAGGGCCAGCAAGGCGCCCATGGGCCTGATCCAGCCACTGGGGAAGACCATGCGAGTCGGCCGATCGGGTTGGTGGAGGGGAGGGAGCGCTGTGCTGGCCATAGCCTGCGGGCCTTCGGCCCACGGAGTGGGTTGACTCTAGAAGTGTTTGCCCCGCCTCAGCCGACCATGCGCATCGCCACCTGGAACGTGAACTCGGTGCGCACGCGCCTCGATCAGGTGCTGGCCTGGCTGGAGGCCGAGGCGCCGGAGGTGCTTTGCCTGCAGGAAACGAAGGTGACCGACGAGCTCTTTCCCCTGGCGGCCTTCCAGGCCCTGGGCTACGGGGCGGTGATCAGCGGCCAGAAGGCCTACAACGGCGTGGCGATTCTCAGCCGCCTGCCGATCGAGGATGCTCAGGTGGGTTTTGCGGCGCTCCTGCCCGATGACCCGGAAGCCGAGGGGCTGGGGGAGCAGAAGCGCGTGATCAGCGCCCGGATCGAAGGCCTGCGGGTGCTCAACCTCTACGTGCCCAACGGCTCTTCGCTGAGCTCGGAGAAGTACGCCTACAAGCTCGAATGGCTGGCCTGCCTGAAGCGCTACCTCCTGGCCCAGGAGGCCTCAGGCGAGCCCCTGGTGATGGTGGGCGACTTCAACATCGCCCTGGAGGCCCGCGACATCCACGACCCGGCCCGCCTCACTGGCGGGATCATGGCCAGCGAACCGGAACGCGAGGCCCTGCTTGCCGCCCTGGGGGAGCGACTGGAGGATGGCTTCCGGCTTTTTGAGCCCGATAGCGGCCACTGGAGCTGGTGGGACTACCGCAGCGCTGGCTGGGAGGCGGGCCGGGGCTGGCGAATCGACCATATCTATCTCGATGGGGAGCTGCGCGACCACGCGTTGGGCTGCACGATCCATGCCCAGCTGCGCGGCAACGTGCAACCGAGCGACCACGCGCCGGTGGTGGTGAACCTGGCCTGGCCCCCGGTGGAGGAGGACTACGAAGACGAGGAGTTCTGAGGAGAAGCGGGAAACCCGAGAGATCGAATCCGTTCTCCAATTGGGCGTGCCTAGAAACCTCCCAAGGCGAACCCGAGGGGGCGATCATTGATGGGAGAAGCGCCATTTGGCGGTCTGCCGATCAGCCGCGGAGGATCAAGGGCGGCCTTGTCAGGCGCTCCGAGCCGCGCCACCTCCTCTCAGCCCAGCAACCGTTGCACCCCCCCGGAGGTGCTCGCATCCACCGCCGGGCCTTCGACAGGTTGTGGCAACGGGGTTCCCGCAGATCGTCGCCTCTGCAGCCCCCCCTCCAGCAGCTTCGCCGCGGCCCTCTGACGAATCTCGATCACCTCGGCCAGATCGGAGGCCAGGCGGGGGGATTCCACCAGCACCTCTTGGAGGCGCTCGGCGGGGATCACCAGCACCTCGAGGTCGTCGCAGGCCCGCACAGTGGTTTCGGCGATGCGGCCATGCAGCAACGAACTCTTCTCACCGAAGCATTCCCCCTGCAACAGCACCCCCAGGCTGCAGGAGCGGCCGTTGACATCAGGCACCACCAACTCGGCCTCGCCACTCAGGATCAGGTAGAGGCCATCGAGGGGCATCAGGCGATGCACCACCACCTCATGGGTGGCATAGGAGCGAACCTCGCACTCGGCCAGCAGCTGCTCCAGCCGTTCGCTGGAGAGGGAGGCGAAGCCGGGTGTGCTCTTCAGCAACCGCAGCGAGGCCACACCCTGCTGAAGGGGCGTGGGTGCGGTGGACGCATAGGGAACCTCCTGCTGCACCGGGTAGGGCATCGTGAGGCCATGCCGCTTGGCCAGATACCAAATGCGCCGGTTGATCTCATCCTGGATTCCGTCACCGGTGCGGTAATCGGGCGCAAAGACCTGAACCTTGTAGTTGATCGCGAAATCGCCATAACTCACCACCACCACATCCGGCGGCGGCGTGTTGAGAACATCGGGAATTTCCAGCGCCGCGCCAATCAGCAGCTGGCGCACCCGATTGGGGGGATCGTCGTAAGAAAAGGAGATCGGCACCTCGACGCGGTGCAGGGGTGTTGGACGGCTGAAGTTGATGAACTGGCCCTTGGCGAGTTCCGAGTTCGGGATCACCCTCAGATCGTCATTGAAGGTCTTGAGGTGCACCGAACGCCAGTTCACCTCCACCACCTCGCCGAGGCTGTCGCCGATCTGCACCCAGTCGCCCATGCCGATCGGCTGCTCGAACAGCAGGGCCACACCAGAAAAGATGTTGCCGAGGCTGTCCTGCAGGGCCAGACCCAGCACCAGCGATCCCACCCCCAGGGCGGTGAGGAAGCCGCCCAGATCGGCCCCCCAGACGCTGGAGAGCACGATCGCCGAGCCGATCAGCACCAGCAGGAAGCGGCCCAGATCGCGGAACAACTTGGGCACCTTGGCCTGCCAGCTGCCCTGCGGTGCCCCCTCAAACAGGATCACATTGAGCAGCGAGAGGGCCGCCAGAATCAGGGTGATCCACACCAGGGTCTCGCTGATCCGCACCCCCACCGCCGATCGGGGCCGCGCCAGCAGATCCACCAGCAGCAGATAGAGGGCCAGCGCCGGCAGGGTCCAGTTGCGCAGGATGGCCAGGGGCGCCACAAAGGCCGGTTGATTGCGCTGCAGCCAACGGAGTGCCTCGCCGAGCAGGAGCATCAGCAGAGGGAAGCCCAGCACCAGCACGAAAACCCAGAACGGATTCAGGTGTCCGAGGGCTGCCGCAGCCGCGCCGCCCGGCGCGATCAGGGTTGTGCTGCCGCTGGGAGTGGCGGCGCTGGCGGCAGCACTACTGGAGGCCGCAGCGGCCGAACTGGCGGCTGCGGCAGCGAACAGGAGCGCACTGCTCATGCTGCGCCTCCCGCAGCGGCGGAAACCAGGGCGGGATCCAAGCGGGTCAGCTCCCAGATGGGGATCACCCCCTCGCCCTTCACCTCAACGGGCGTCAGGGGGTCGAAGCTGTAAAGCCCATCGAGGGCCCGCACCACCGGCTCGGTGACCTGAATCACGTTCTGCTTGGGGGAGGCGTGGATGGCCCGGGCGATGGTCATCGTTTCGCCCCAGACGTCGTAGTAGAACTTGCCCCGGCCCACCACGCCGGCCGCCAGGGCGCCGGTGTGGATGCCGATATCGAGGCTGAGCCGCACGCCATGCTTGGCGCTGAGCCGCTCCACCACCTGCAGCATGGCCAGGGCCAGCTCCACGGTGCGCTTCTCGTCGTCGATCCGCGGCACCGAAAGGCCGCAGACCGCCAGGTAGTTGGAGCCGGTGCTGCGCAGCTTCTCGACGCCGCAGCGTTCAGCGGCATCATCGAAGGCGCCGATCAATTCATTGAGCACCACAATTGCCTGGTCGGGCGCCAGTTCGGCGGAGAGGTCCTGGAAGCCTTCGAGATCGGCGTAGAGCACGCTGACGCTCGGATATTGCTCGGTGATCGACTGTTCCCCCTGCTTGAGCCGCTCGGCCG
>JBAXOO010000056.1:0-8427 GCA_037133235.1 Cyanobium sp. ELA507 | reverse complement strand
TCGCCATCGGCGCCACCTGGAGCGGATTGCGCTCAAGGATCACAAGATCGGCCAATTTGCCCACCTCAAGCGTGCCTTTGCTCGCCTGCTCGTCATATTGCTCGGCCGCCCAGGCGGTCATCGCCTTCAAGCCCTCGTAGGGGCTGATGCGCTGCTCCGGCCCGATTGTCTCGCCCGAGCGGGAGATGCGGTTCACCGCCGACCAGAGCATGAACAGCTGATCGAGCGGCGCCACCACGAAATCGGTGTGGTTCGTGGGGCGCAGACCGGCATGAATGGCATCGCGCATCGGGCTGATGAAGCTGGCCTGCTGGCGGCCGCGGTTGGCGATGTGGGCGTCGGCGAAGTAGTAGGTGTGCAGGGTGTAAAAGGACGGACGGATCCCGTACTTCACGAAGCTGGGAATCTGGTCCCTGCGCAGAAACTGGGTGTGGATGGTGGTCACATTCCAGGGCCGCGTGAAGTCGCCTTTGCGGGCGGATTCGTAGGCCCTCAGGAACATGTCAATCGCCGCATCGCCGTTCGTATGGGCCAGCAGGGGCACGCCCAGGCCGTACACCTTGCTCACCGCCTTGTCGACCAGGTCCTGGGGAAAGGTGGGTTCCCCCCGCCAATTCTTTTCGCCCGCAGGCCCGCCCGTGAGGTAAGGGGTGGAGAACAGGGCCGTGCGGCCCTGGGGAGAGCCGTCGATGGTCATCTTCACCCCACCGATCTTGAAGCGGTTGTTGTAGCGGCCCCACTGGCTCGCCGGGATCATGGCCAGCACCTTGTCGAGGTCGGTGATGAAGGGATAGGCCACCACATCGATCAGGTTGGCGCCGGCATCGGAGGCCCTCTTGATCGTCTCGATCTGGGGCAGGTGGGTGGCCCCATCCTGGGCGGTGGTGATGCCGGTCTGGGCATAGAGCATCTGGCCCGCCCGGCTCCAGTCCACCTCCTGCTGGGCCGTGAGCGATTCGCTCTGTTCGACCACCGGCAGGTAGGCCGTTTCCATAATCAGGCCCCAGGGCTCCTGGCTGCCGGGCTTGCGCACGATCACGCCTCCCGCCGGGGTGGGGGTGGCGGCGCTGATCCCGTACTTCTTCAGGGCGAGGCTGTTGAGCACCGCGCCGTGCATCGACACGTGATCAATCCGCACCGGGCTGTCTGGGAAAGCTTCGTCGAGATCGCCTCGGTTGAGCAGACGGCCACCGGGCATCACCGTGTCGTCGTAGCCGTAGCCGATCGGCAGTTCACCCTTCTTCAGCCCTCGCTCGGAGGCGCACGTCTTCAGGGCGGCGAGGATGGTGGGCACATCCTTACCGGGACCGGCGGGAGGCGCGTAGAGCTTGCACTGGTTGGCCACCAACAGGGAGTTGATGTAGTGGCTGTGGCCATCGATGAAGCCGGGCAACAGGGCCTTGCCCTGAAGGTCAATAATCCGTGTGGTCGCCGTTCTGATCGCCAGGCCCCGATCCCGGGGCCCGGCGTACACGATCTTGCCGTTGTCCACACCTAAGGCCTCGACATAGCTCGGACGCTCCCCAACCATGGTGAGAATCGAGCCGTTGATGTAGAGGCGATCCAGGGCCTGGGCCGGCAGCGGCAGAAGTGCCAGCAGGCTCGCGGTCAGAGCCGCCGCACCGAGCGGACTTGCATTCATGGAAGCCTGGCCATTCACGGGATTGCCGATATCGAAGCGAATGAAACTCAAACGGTGGTGAAAGCGATCAGTTGTTTTCATAAAGCTCTCACCAGTGGGAAGGCTGTGGCACCGCCACTAGAGGAGAGTGCTGCAAGGCACCCGTCAGCGGGCAGTGCCACTGCCATCGATTGCTGGCGGTGGAGTTCCTGGTGAGTTGGCGGAGGGATGGAGTCTTGCCGACAGATCAATGGGCATCGAGGCCAGATAGAGCCGGAACGCGGGGTTGGAGATGGAAGGGGGCAGGGCTTCCCAGGCGCCCGTCTCGTCCTGTCGCTCCAGCTGCTGGGAGGCTGAGGCCGCCCCGCACCATGGAGAGGCCTGGGCGGAGCCTGTTCAGCAGGGGCTGGTGGGAACGTCGAGAAACAAAGGGGGACTGCAGGCCCCCCGGCAAACCACTACCGGGCCCGCACCAACCTCCCCCGCACCTGCTCCCGCTCAGAGCGCCTGGCCGGCAGGGGCGATCCGCGCAGGATGGCTTCGATGCGCTCCACCAGGTATTTGGGCACCATCCCGCCCGCTACCCGCTCGCGGGGAAGCAGGAAGCCCCCAGCCAGCCGATTCCACTGGGCAGATTCCTGATGGAGAAGCCGGCCTCCCTTGCCGCTTTTCTCAAAGCGCACGTGCAACCCCTGATCGGGGCAGGCATGGAGGGTGACGCGCCAGCGGATCCCGCTCTGGAGCACATCGTGGAGAACCTCAACTTGGGCCATGGCCATAACGGCGGAGGACCCGACCCAAAGGCGGCGCCGCGCAAGGGCTGGCCAGGATCCGATGCAGTCGCAACCCAAGGGCAATCGTGTCCTGTGGCGGCCAGCTCGTGGAACCCTTGCGCGAGTGCCGCAGCATGGGAAGGGCCGGCGGCGTCTTGATCGGCGACCACCAGACCAGGCGGCATTCCTGCGCCCACCGGTCCGTGGTCAGGGACCTGGAAGCTGCTGCGTTGGCCAAGGGGCTGGATGAAGCGCAGCGCTGCAATGTGCCCCGCGGAACCTGGTTCCACCCCCCTTCTCACGCCATCGTGCGGGGAACTGGAACCAAGGGCATGAGCTGGCCTGAACTGGAACGGTTGGTGGCTGATGCGGAAGCCAGTCAAGACCTGCAGCATTCCTTGCGCCATTGCCGCAGCCCCCAGGACCTGCTGCTCGCTGCTCGCCGGCAGGGTTACCGGGTGACGCGCATCGACCTGCAGAACGCCTGGCTTGAGCATCAGCAGTTCCCGGAAACACCGGTTCACGATGCCCTGCAAGGCACTGCTGCTTGGAGCTGAGCTCCAGGTGCTGATCGCCGACTGAGGGGATCCTCAGGAGGTGACCGGCGGATCAGGAAGAAGCACGTGCTCGCACACCGCCTGCACTGCGGAAACTTCCGCCTCATCAGCGATGCTCTCCAGGGCGACTGCCAGCGCAGCAAGCCTGGCTTCTGTGCCTTCATCCGGGAACTCGATGCTCAGGTCGTGACGTAGCACCTGCTCGTCGGTGCCCATGCCGGCCGCCATGCAGTAGCCGATCTTGGCCAGCACCTCCCTGAGCTTGAGACGCAGCTCCTGGAGCTCGAGCGGGGGATTGAGGATGTTGCTGAACACGGCTCTTGGCGCTGCCTGACTCCCTCCACGATGCCGGCTCATCGCGGCATAAGCCCTCCCTCTACCGAAAGCCCAGGCGCACTTTGATGGCTGTGGCGATGAACGCAGGCTCCGCCAGATCGGTGAACGGTCGGCATGGAAAGGCCAAGCGCTCCACTGCTGGGCCTTCATTCAGCCGGCCCGAGCGCTCAGCTGCAGTGCCGGGCTGCCGCCAACGCCCTTGCCCCAGGAGCCGGAAAGGTGACCACGAAGCTGCGAGCGGCCTGGGCGCAGAGGGGCAACCCCCAGCGGCCGCCGCAGGAGCTGCACTGCATCCCGCTGCCGGGCCTGGTGGCCGGGCAAGCCACGAACCGCACGCCCTCATGCCGGAACACCGCCGGCGCTTCGGGGGGCACGACGCAGACCGCCTGGATGCCCTGCCGCTGCAGCCCGGCTGCGGTGGAGCGGGACTCGGTGGAGGCATTGACCACCAGGCCCCGCTCAGCCGCCTGCCGCAGGGTGGCCTGATTGGCGGGGCCCATGGGGAAGTGGGTGTAGGACCACGCCGCCCGCAGGTGCCTTGTGGCGCGGGCCAGCCGAAGCAGCAGGCCCTGATCGATGCGCAGCGGATCGGCCTGATCGGGCCACTGATCCCCTGCCACGCAGTGGCGGAACATGACGCCGGCAGGCAAGCCCGCTACTGCTGGATGAAGGCCGCTGCTGTGGTGCCTGTCCGACCCGCCCGGCACTGAACCGATCCCACTGGAGACGAGTGTGGAAGCCGGCCTCGGCGTAGCAGCCCTGATCCCCGGCGAGAGGGCAGGAGGAAGGGCAGGTGAGCCGGCTGGTACTGGAGACGGCGATCGGGCCGGTTTTGGCATTACCGCTGGGAAAGCTGAGGGCAGCGCGATGGGACTCGGCAGGGGCCACGGCTGAGGGGACGTAGGACCCCGCCCCCGACCGCGCCGCAAGGCCAAGGGCTCGCCACCACCCGTTGGCGCGTCAGCGCCAACGGGTGGTGGCGAGCCAGGCCTGACCCTTGCCGCGGCGCGGATCCTGGGGCGGTCTGCGGACTCGGCCGGGCACCCCGAGGGCCATCGAGCCGCAGCCCAAGCCAGCGGAATGGCCGTCAAGCGCCCGCCTATGTAGTTGACACGTGACAACGCCCCCCAAACTGCTGTCCCCACGGCCGCCCCAGCCACAAGATCGATCACATCGTTCCCCTAAAACATGGCGGAGCGGACTCCCCGTCGAACATGCAATGGCAGACAAAAGATGCCGCCAAAGCCAAGAACAAATGGGAATGACGCGTTGACCAGTTGCCGCCTCCGCTGAGGTGTACCAAAGGCAATCGATCAATCAAGAATGGGAAAGCAAATAGTTGCCATTTCCATTATAAGCACCATCGCAATTCGCAAAGGTCGTTCCCAGCAACAAAAGATAAAAGCGCCATATGCGACGAAACTTGGCATAGTCCATGCCATAATCAAGTCCGCTGACCAGATACTGGCTTCCATCAAATCTTGCCAGCCACTCAGCCATCGTTTTGTGATAATTGTTGCCGCTAATGTACCAGCGCTTGATTGTCTTTAGGTCAGCATTGTGACTTGGAATTGCGTCATGGTTCCAGTATCTCCCATGCGGAAAGATGTACTTGTGGGTAAACCCAGAGGACATGTTGTTGGGAATTCTCGCTGTGATGATGTGGATAAGTGCCTTACCATTGCTGTGGAGCAATTGGGCAAATTTTTGAAGTAATGCCGTCAAGTTGCCAACATGACAAAGGACTCCTACAGTAATTATCTTGTCGAATTTTTCCGAAAAAGTAACTTCATTCAGATCACCCTCCACCAGCTCAAAGCGACCACTGCTGAGCTGACTGCGGGGATCCTTCATTTTTAGCCGCATGTATTCGCATTGCAGGTGGCTTAGATTGACACCGGTGAAGCGCACATTTGGAAACTTCGACAAAATGTAGTTGGGAACACAGCCCCAGCCACAACCAAAATCAAGAATATGGTCGCCATCTTCGATCTCAAGACGTTCAATCAATTGATCGATGTGATGCTTTTGGGACTCCTCCAGATTTTGGGCGCCCTTCTCCCATAGGCCCATGCTGTACTTAGGGTAGATGGGTTCCCAGTCGCCAAGCATATGATTGAGAAGAATTTGGGGCCGATTGTATTGAATGTCCATCAGTTCTTGTGGTGATTCTGCAATGTTATCGGATTCGGTAAGTACCCATTCATAGGGGGCCAAAAGCTGTGGCCAACTTTTAAATAGTATAGGCATCGAGTGATTAATCAGGCCGCGAAACAGCGAGTCCGGAATTTCTAGGCCATTAATATAGGATTCCGCTAGACCAATATTGATGCCATTGAGCAGGCTTGCCATCAGGCGCGTGCCTTGGTACCCGGGTCCAATTGTTGGCTTTAATGAAGGTTTGGTGGGGGCAAAATTGTGTAAGTCTGCTCCAAAGCTGGTAGAAGTCATTTTCAAAACTATTCCGTACCTAGCCGATACTAGCTCCTATATTTGTTCGGCGCTCGGGCATTGGAGTTTATTTGACTAGTGTACTGCTGGTGGCGATAGGTCCCTGGAATAAAATGTATCTTTGCTGCGGAACTGCTGCAGTCCTAATGCCGAGATCCATTGAAATTGCAACAGGGATCCATCATCGGGTCAGACATAGAGGGATACGCGCCAGCGGATCCCGCTCTGGAGCACATCATGCTGAACCTGGACTTGGGTCATGGCCATATCGGCGGAGGACCCGACCCATGGGCTGTGCTGCGCAAGGGCTGGCCAGCAACCGATGCACTCGTTGCATTCCAAGGGCAATCGGGTCCTGTTGAGGCCAGCTTGCAGAGCCCTTGCGCCAGCGCCGCAGCCTGGGGACGGCTGGCGGCGTCTTGATCGGCTACCACCAGACCATGCCCACTCTGATCTGAATTGCAGCGGTGTTGATGCTGCCCGAGAGGCGACACCTGGATCAGGATGGGTTACTACGTCGGAAATGATGGCGTCGCTGGCCGCTACAGCACTGGTCCGTGATCTCTGTGCTGTGGTGAAGGACCTCGGAGCTGCCCCCACCCCCGGCGAGAGGGCAAGGGCCGCCGTCCGCCTGACGATGCTGAGCGCCTTGCTGCTTGGCGGCGCCTGGCTCTACTGGCGTCTGCCCCTGGGAGGAGCCGCCATCGGGGCCGTCCTCATCGCTGGTGTGGCCTATGGCCTGCTGCTGATCGCCACCCATGAAATGGTGCACGGCACCCTGCTTGGCTACCGGACACTGGAGCAGTGGCTGGCGTGTCTGCTCAGCTGGCCGATGGCCTGGCCCTATCTCACCTACGCCCGGTTGCATCATCTGCATCACCGTTGGAATGGCTGCGATCCCCGGGATCCGGAGCGCACCACGCCCCTCCCCCAGGAGCGCCTGACGGCGGGACCGCTGAGGCGCCTGGTGCAGCGCCATCTGCTCTTCTGGCGCGTTGGTGTGTTGGGCGGCGTGGGCTTGATTGCCGATACAGCGCGCAAAGGCTTCTGGCTCCAGCGGCAGGATCAAGGCCTGGTGCAGGCGCGGTTCATCGACGGGGCCGGCGTGACGGTCGTGCACACGGCCATGCTCCTGATCGCTCTCACCCAGGGGGAGTTGTGGCGTTACCTGCTGTTTTGGCTGCTGCTGGAGCGTGTGATCGGCGCGATCGTGCAGTTTCGCGGCTTGGTGGAACATCACCTGTTGTGGCGATCCAGGGAAGCCCAGCTGCTGACGCAGCTCTACGCCACCCGCACCATTGCCGCAGGCAGCTGGATCAATGCCCTGATGGGAGGGCTGCCTCACCACGGCGCCCACCACGCCTTCCCCGCGATTCCCAGTGAGCGTCTGCCCCTGGTCACGCGCCGTATCGCCCTGGTTCTAGAGCGTCATGGTGCTCCTCCTCTTCCCACCCTGTCGAGCTACGGCGAGGCGCTGCGCGTGCTGATCGTTGCTCCGAACACTCCAGCGCACAGCTGCAGTGCCGCGCCGCCCGCGCCCCATGGGCCGGGAAGGTGATCACGAAGCTGCGAGCGGTCTGGGCGCAGAGGGGTGCACTGCAGCGCCCTCCGCGCACGCGCTGCAATGCACCCCGCTGCCGGGCCTGGGGGTCGGCCAGGACATGAGCCGCACGCCCTTTTGGCGAAAGACCGCTGGCGAATCGGGCGTTACGACGCAAACCGCCGGGATGCCCTGCCGCTTCCGCCACGCCTCTTCAGACCGGGACTAGTTAGAGGCCTTGATCAATAGGCATTGGGTCGCCGCTAATGGCATCAGCTTTGGTGAAGGTGGCGGCTGTGCAGGGAAGGGCCGTCCCGGTCGCAGCCTGTTCGGCGACGATTAGGTAGGCGGTGGCTCAGATTTCGATGTCGTCTCACTGCCGATGCGTCAAACCCCTGCGGGGTCGCCCCGCCTGGGGCCAGCCCCGAGGGGCCGACGCCGCAGGGGCAGGGGGCCTTAGAGCACCCGAACCTGGGCCTGGGGCCCGAGCACGATCTGCTGATTCGAGGCCAGGATCAGGGCCTCGGCGCGGGGCACGTAGTGCGGCTGGGCGCTGATGTGGCCCTCGCGATCAAGGAACAGCACCCGCAGCAGATCGCCGGCGGCATCGAGCAGATGCACCGAGACGATGCTGATGGGGCAGCAGGGCCGGGAGGGGGAAGGGAAGGCCATGGCCGGGACGGCGAACGACCGGGCCGAACCGCACCGGCAAGGAGTCGGCTGGCAAGGGGAGCGAGCCTGCGAGGGATTCACGTCAGCCCTTGCCGGACGCCCCGCGCCGGGGCAGGCCCAGGCGGCGTTCGCCGGCCCCGCCAGCCGCACCGCCCCGACGGCAACCAAGGCCCCGCTTGGCTCCGGGCCATCTGATCGCCTCCGGCCCTGATGGGGGCATCCATAGTCCTGACCGCGAGCACAGCAGCGTTCTTGCCAGCCGTCTGCCCGCCTTGACCGTCGCCCTGGGGGCATGACAAAAAAGCCGGGATCAGGGCTCCCGGCAGGCCCCAGAGATCAGAGGGGCAGCAGAGAATCAAGGGCACCTGTGCCCTCGGCATCTGCCGCCAACTGCTGGCGCAGCTGCTCAATCGCGATCAGTGCCTCCTGCTCCTCCTGCAGGGCGGCATCGATCGCATCGACCCGCTGCAGGCACTG
>JBAXOO010000055.1:0-8476 GCA_037133235.1 Cyanobium sp. ELA507 | reverse complement strand
CCCCGCTCGCTGGCCAGCCGGGAGACGCACCAGGTGTTGAAGCCATCGATGGAGGGCTGGTCCTGGCTGGCTAGAAACTGGGGCAGCCAGTTGCGGGCCTCGGTGGCGCGGAGCGTAAGGGCGGTGTGTTCGGCTCCAAACAGCTCGGCGATCCGGGCGGCGGGTGCCGATTCGTCGAAGGCGGCCGCGCCCGGATCATCGAAGCCGATCGTGAAGGTGTGGAGCCCCTGGGGCGCCAGGGCCAGCAGGGCCGCCGAATCGAGGCCGGCACTGAGGAAAAGCCCCACAGGTACATCGCTCACCATGTGGGCCGTCACCGAGTCCCTCAGGGCTTCGCGGGTGAGGGCAATGGCGGTGTCACGGTCGCGGATGGGTTCCGCCGCGCTTTCTCCGCCAAACGGGGGCCCCGCCAGCAGGGCCTCGGGAAGGGGCATCCAGGGCTGGCTGGTTAGGGCCCCGGCCTCCCAGTGCAGCCAGTGGCCGGCCTGCAGCCGCTGCACCCCGGCCACCAGGGTGGCCGGCTCAGGCACCGAGCCGCTGGCCAGGTAGGCGGCGATCGCTTCTGGGTCCGGCCGGCGGGGGATCAGGCCGCTGGCGAGCAGGGCCCGCAGTTCGGAGGCGAAGGCCAGCTCACCGCCTGGGCCCTGCCAGACATAGAGGGGCTTGATGCCATGGGGGTCCCGGGCCAGCAGGGCCGTGCCGCTCTGGGTGTCGACCAGGGCGAAGGCAAACATGCCGCGCAGCAGGTTGAGGCCGTCCCGCCCCCGGCTGACCATCCAGGCCAGCAGCACCTCGGTGTCGCCGCTGCCGCGGAAAAGGTGGCCTTCAGCCTCCAGCCGCGCCCGTAGCTCTCGGTGGTTGTAAATCTCGCCGTTGAACACCATCTGCCAGCGCCCGCAGGGCGAGGCCATCGGCTGGTGGCCGCTGGAAGAAAGGTCCAGGATTGCCAACCGGGTGTGCACCAGGCAGGTGTTGGCGTTTTGCCAGACCCCGGAGTCATCCGGACCGCGGTGGGCGAGGGCAGGCCGCACCCGTTCGGCGAAAGGGCCCGGCACCGAGCCGAGCAGACCGGCGATGCCGCACATTCAGCTGCCCTCCCCAGTGGGGATGCCGGCTCCGGGCCAGGTGGCGGCCAGGTGATGCCGGAAGGTGGCCCGTGCCACCGCAGGACTGGCATGGCGGTGCACCCATTCCAGGGCCCCTGCAGCCAACCGGTCACGCCGTTGGCGGTCTGAGGCGATGGCGCTGATGGCGGCAGCCATGGCGGCAGGGTCGCTATCCACAAGGGCTCCGGTGCGATCGGTCAGCACAAAGTCCTCGGGGCCGCCGCAGCGGGTGCTCACCACCGGTAAGCCGCACGCCATGGCCTCGAGGGCCGCAATGCAAAGTCCCTCCTGGTGGGAGGGGATCACGAAGAGATCCAAGGTGCGCAGTAGGGCGGCCAGTTCAGTCGCTTGGAGGGGAGGGTGGCAGTGCACCTGCCTCGTGATGCCGAGGGCTTCGAGGCGCGCCTCCAGCACCTGGGGATCCCGCTCTCCGGCCAGATGCAGCTCCACCGGTTTCCCCTGGGAGACCAGCAGGCGAACGGCATGGAGCAGCAGGTCGATGTTCTTGCGGGGGTCCCCGAAGCGGCCGGTGAAACCCAGCCGCCACGGGACAACGGCGTCGGGTGAAGGTTGGAAGGTGGCCGTGTCGACGGGCATCAGCAGCACCCCATCCATCTTGCGGCCTGCGATGGCTTCGAGGGACCGCGCCGTGTAGTGGCTCAGGGCCATCACCCTTCCTCCCGGGGCGGTGAGCACTTGGCGCTCCAGGCGCCGCAGCACCGGTGCGTTGAGGCGCCGATCAAGGATTCGCCTGGGCCCACTGAAGCGGGCCACCCGGTTGGCCCGGTCCGCCTCCCAGGGGGTGGCGACCCAGGCCAGGAAGGGCAGCCCGAGGCGGGCGTAGGGGGTGGCACAGAGGGGATTGCCGGTCACCGAGAGGTGGAAGTCACAGGAGCCGATCAGCTCTCTCCAGGCCCGGCGCGGTAGGTAGTGGGTGAATTCCAGTTCCGGTAGCCAGCTACCCAGGCCATGGCCCCGATGGTTGCCATAGGCGGCTTGGACCATGCTGCCGGGCTGGCGGCCCAGCAGAGCTGCCGGTAAGGGGACTGACAGCTGGGGGTGCTGGCTCCAGGGGGCGTACCAGGCAAACACCGGCTCGATCTCGAGTTCTTCGAGCAGCCCAGTGATGCAGCGGGTCATGGTGGGAACCCCACCGTCGACCGGTTCGATGGTGCTGATCAGGGCCCTTCGCGGTGCTCCGCTCATCCCTGCAGGACGTCGAACAGTTCGCGGTTTTCCCGCACCCAGCGGATCAGATCCCGCACCCCTTCGTCCACACCGATCCGGGGGCTCCAGCCCAGCTGCTGTTGGGCCTTACGGATGTCGCAAACAAACACAGGCTGATCGCCGGGTCGGGTGGCTCCGAATGCCGGGCTGATTGTGGTCGAGAGTTCGTCCTCCAGGAACCCCAGCAGATCCCTCAGGCACAGGGTGTTGGTGGGGCCGCCACCGATGTTGAAGGCCTGGCCGCTCACCGTCTCGCGGTGTTCCCAGGCCGCTTCGTAGGCCCTGGCCAGATCCTGCACGTTGAGCACATCGCGGGTCTGCCAGCCATCCCCGTAGAGGGTGATCGGCTTGCCCAGTAGGGAGGCGATGCTGAACCAGGCCACCCAGCCCTGGTCCTCAATGCCGAACTGGCGGATGCCGTAGATGCACGACTGCCGGAAGCTGCAGGTCTTCAGGTCGTAGATGCGGGCGTAATCGATGGTGTATTGGTCGGCCACCCCCTTGGAGCAGCCGTAGGGGGAGTGGAAGTCGAGGGGCTGCTCCTCCGGAACCCCTAAGGGGAGATTCGCAAAGGTGTAGCCGTGCTCGCCTCGCAGCACGGGCACGGTTTCCATGCCTCCGTAGACCTTGTTGGTCGAGGCATAGAGCACGAAAGCATCCGGCGCATGAAGCCGTACTGCCTCCATTACATTGAAGCTGCCGGCGGCATTGATCTCGAAATCCTCGCGGGGATTGGTATACGAGGTGGTCACGGCAACCTGGGCGGCCAGGTGCAGCACCATGTCCGGCTGGCCGCTGGCCACAATGGCGGCTAAGGCATCGAAATCACGGATGTCGGCGCGATGGAAGACAATCTCGGGCCGCTGCTCCTGCAGCCAGCTCAGATTGCGCTCAGTACCGCGCCTGGAAAGGTTGTCAACAATGGCGACATCCCAGCCCCTTGAGGCGAAATGGATGGCGGCATTGGTGCCGATAAAACCGGCACCGCCGGTAATCAGGATCGAAGCCATCGATCGGTCGGAATGCGCAAGGAGCCTTGGCAGCGAGCGTAGGTGGTGTTCGGCCCGATTCCCTCATTTGGGGCTCGATGCGGCCCCATTCCCGGACTTCACCAAAGGTTTGTCGTCTGTTCCGGTTGGTTTGCTGCGGTGGCGCTGCTCTCGCAGCAGCAGCAGTAGCAGCAGTTCGGCGTAGGTGCGCTGCAGGGCATAGGTGAGGCCTGCAGCACCATCCAGCACTCCCCCCCGCACCACCAGGCAGAACACCAGGGCCGCCAGCGGTGCCAAGGGCGTGTGTTTCCGCAGGCGATCCACGGCCGAGAGCTGGCCTGTTGGGGTGTTCAGCAGGGAGGCCGCCTCGATTTTCAGGTATCCCTGCTGGGATGCGAGCCAGCGCTCCAGCGGTTTGCGATCGTCGTGCAGCAGGGCATAGGGCAGGGGGGCCACAGCTCCGCTGATCTGCACCCTGTGGCCGTGGCCCTCATCGTGGTATTCCCCCTGGCGCGTTCGGTACAAGCAGGTTCGGGGGGGGAGCAGGGAGCCCCGCAGGGCCTGGCCATCGATGCAATAGCGGAAAGGGAACGCGTAGCCCGCCAGGCCTTCGTGATCGGCCCGCGTCAGCAGGGCTGGTAGGGCCTTGGCCAGCTCGGCGGGCACGCCGTAGTCGGCATCAAGGCTGAGCACCCATTCCGTGCGGATCTGGTCGAGGCCGAAGTTGCACTGGCTTGCGAAGCTGTCAAAGGGGCGATGCAGCACCCGCACATTCGGTGTGGCGGCCAGGATGTCGAGGGTGCCATCGGTGCTGCCGCTGTCGATCACCAACACCTCGGCAAGCCAGTCCAAGCGATCAAGGGTGCGCTTGATATTGGCGGTTTCGTTCCAAGTGAGCAGCAGGGCCGTGAGCGGCAGGGGATTCATCGCACCAGGTTGGCTGCGGCCAGCTGACTTTGTTGAAGGCCACTCTGCTGCCATTGGGCCTGCTGGCGGGCAATCAGGGTGGGCACCGCAAGGAAGGAGCCGAAGGAGATGAAAACCAGGATCAGCACAAAGGGATCGGTATACACCTGGGCCGCCGAGAAGAAGAACACCACGTTGGCCATGGCGAAGGCAATCAGCCCCAACATCAGAAAAGCGATCGTGGAGGGAAGGCGCTGAAGCATTTTGAAATTGCGCCAGAGGCTCAGGGCGATCAGTGCTGCCACGGTGCCGCCAACCACCAGTCCCGGCAGTCCCAGTTCGGTCACAATTTTGCCGCCGCCCCCTTCACTCACGTAGCTAAGGCTTTGAATGCTGGCGCGCTGGGCTTGTGCGGCGGCGCTGAGCTTCAGGTTTCCCAGGTTGGCCCCAGCACCCACGCCAAGCCCCCAGCCTTGGGAGACTTCCAAACCTTTGGTAAATGCTGATGTGCCCTGATCATTGAAGCGGCCAGCGATGTCATCCTTGGCGGTAAGCGTGCGATTCAGGTAAAGGCCGAAGGAATCACCCTTGGAGGAAATCAGGAACATGGCGTAGCCGGCATAGGCCAAGGCGGCGCTTCCAAACAGACTCGCGAAGACCTGTTCCCGTGAGGCTGGGGAGGCCTTGCTACTGAACAGCAACAAATAGATGGCCACAAAGGCCAACACCAACACCAGACCCTTGCGGCGCCCGGTGGGAATGGTGAGGTAGGCAAAGAAAGTGGCGAGTACGAGGAAGAAAATCTGATTGTCGCGGCGCTGGCTGGATAGGGCGATCGTCATGGCGAAGCAGGCCCCAGCTGAAAGGTGCCAGGCGGCGATCTCGCTGGTGCGCCACAAGCCGGAAGCTCCCTGGGCTGAAAAGCCTTCGAAGGTGATCAGGATGCCACTGCCCACTTCCTTGAAAAGATCACTTTGCACACCTCGGAAATCGAGAAAAACGGTGAATGCAAAGATGCTGCATAACGCCAGGTAGGTGAGGATGAGCCTCCGTAGTAACAGGGGGTTGCATCCCACTAGATAGCCGGCCCATAGCCCAATCGCTGGTGCTGTGTAGAAGGCGATGCCCAGGCCTGTGAGGGTTAGGTCGCCGAAGCGTAAAAAGGAATTCCCCGCCTGCATGGCGATCATCGTGAAATACAGCGGCACCCATTCCTGGATCGATGGCACCGTCCAGAACATCGCCCGAAGATCCAGTCGGCCGCCTGTTTTGTCGAACATGACAAACATGCAAAGCACGAAGGCGACCAGGACCAGGCCGACCATCGTGCTCGGGGAGCCCGGCGTGATCTTGCGGAGGGGATCCTGCAGAAAACCGATGATGAAGGTCACCACCAGGCCCCCCTTCCAGTTGCCATCGAGCAGGACCAGCGCCAGGGCCCCGAACATCACGACGAGAAACAGGGAGGTCATCGGTGGCTTTCGGAGCGGAGGATGCCGCCATAGGCGGCCTTGAGATCGGCGGCGATGGCGCTCCAGGCCAGCCTTTGCTGGGCCAGGTTAAGGGCGGCCTGGCGCATCGTCGGCGAGGGGCCCGCCAGGGCCCTGGCCAGGGTCCTGGCCAGCTCGGCAGGATGACTGTCACAAATGAGTCCCGCTCCCGCTTGGCTCACCAGCTCGGCCAATGCCACCTGGTGGGAAACCACCACTGGCGTTCCTGCCGCCAGGGCTTCTGCCACGGCGATGCCAAAGTTCTCAGCCGCTGAGGGCAACACCAGCCAATCGGCGGCAGCCAGTTCTCGCTCCTTGGCGGCCCCTTCCACCTGCCCCAGCCACTGGCAGCGCGCGGCGATGCCAAGCCGCTCCGCCAGGCTCCGAAGCTCGGTTTCGTAGGCCGGTTCTCCCCGTCCGGCGATGAGCAACGTCCAGCGGGCGGCGGGCTGATCCGTCGCCATCAGGGCCAGGGCCTGCATCAGGCGATCCAGCTGTTTCTTGGGGTGCAACCGGGAGAGAAAGAGAAAGCGGATCGGCCCGGCTGGTTCGGCGCTATCCCTTGGTTGCGTAACGGTGGTGCGCACCCCCAGCGGCAACACCAGGGGCCTTGGGGTGAGCCCCAGGCCAGCGGCCTCATCCCGCTCGGCGGCGGTGGTGAAGTGGATGGCGGCGGCCCCGTTGAGGTTGCGGAGCTCCACCAGCCGCAGCATCCAGCGCTTGCGGGCCCCGCTTTGCCGCAGGCTCCAGGGACTGAGCTGGCCGATGGTCCGGACCAGATAGGGCACGCCGCTTCGTCGGGCCTGGAGCATCGACCAGGTGGAGGGGAAGGAGAAAATCGCGTGGACGTGCAACAGGTCGTAGTGGTGAATGTGGCGCCGCAACCAGAGGGCCAGGCCAGGGCTGATCGCAAATTCCCGCAGCGGCGCCAGGGGGGGGCTCCAGCGCGGGAAGGCCAGCAGGGGAACTCCATGCCGCTCGATCCAGCGGCCGGTGGGGAGGGAAGGGTCCACCCCAGGCCCGTGGTCATTGGTGGTGAGGATCGCCGCATCCACGTCCTGTTGCCGGAGTGCCTGCACCATTTCCACCACGGCCTTGCTGGGCCCGCCCCGCAGGGGGCTGACCGATGGGATGACGTGGAGGATCCTCACGGCCTCGGAGTGGTTGGCCGGGAACCCGGCCCCACCCTGGCCAGGGCGGTCCTGATCCCGGCGGCGGCGGCTTCGATCGTGAAGCGGTGCTCCACCCGCTCCCGGCCGGCCGCACCCATGCGGGCCGCTGCAGCGGGGTCCCTGGCCATCGTGTCGAGCTGCTGGGCCAGGGCGGTCGCATCGCCGCAGGGGTAACGCAGCCCGGTGACTCCAGGTTCGACCAGGTCTTCGCCGCAGCCCACCAGGTCGCTGACCACCGCCGGCAGGCCGCAGGCCATGGCCTCATTGACGACCAGCCCCCAGGTTTCGCCATGGTCGGAGGGAAGCACCAGGCAGTCCGTGGCGGCATAGGCGGCCGCGATCTCCGATTGGTTCAGGAAGCCGGCAAAGCTCACGGGCAGGTCTTCGGCAGCCACCCGGCTGCGGCAGCGCTCCTCCAGCTGGCCACTGCCCACGATCAGCAGATGCACCGGCCTTTCCAGTGGATCGGTCCGTCTTTGGAGCAGTGCCAGGGCCTGCAGCAGATCTTCTGGCCGTTTCTTGTCCTGGAGTTTGCCGGCGAAGAGAAAGCAGAAGGCCCGCTCCGGAATGCCCCAGCGCTGGCGCAACTGGCTGCGCTGCTCCCGACCGCGGGCGGCTTCGGCTGCGAAGCGGCCGTTATCCACGTAGTGGGGGGAGGCGATCAACCGATCCTGGGGCACGCCATTGCTGAGGTACCAGCGGGCGTTGGCCTGCCCCACCGGTAGGCCCACCGTCACCCCCCGAAAGAGGAGCCGATAGATCCAATCCAGCAGCCAGGGGCGGGGTCGGGCGCCATTGGAATCCATCCGCAGCAGCACCGGGATGCGCCGCAGCTTCGCTGCCAGGTAGAGCTGCACCATGCCGAGGAAGTGCCAGCCCGTCAGGAGGATCGCGTCCGGCCGTTGGCGCTCAGGCCCCCATCCCAATTCGCCCAGGGGATTGGCCAACCAGACCCCGCCATAGCCTGAGGTGATGCCGCGCCCCCGACCGCTACGGGCCCTTTGCCAGCGGTAGCCCTCCAGCAGGGGCACATCCCAGGTGAATTCAAGGCCGAAGCCGAGGCCCTGGGTGCGGGCGTCTGGCAGGGAGAGGTAAAGCACGTCGCTCGCCAGGGATGGGTCGTTGGCGAGGGTGCGGAAGAGGGGGGTGTGGTACTGCACCGGATGGCTGCCCACGATCAGGAGGCGCGGGGTGCGGGTTGGCAGGGTTGCAGGCCCCCGGCCGTTGAGCCGCAGCGCCCAGGCCAGGCCGCGGCATTCGGCCAACAAGGTGGCCGGAATCCACCAGGGATGGCGGAGATGGTGGCGGGTGCGCACCGACTTGAGCAGGTCCCGCACCGATGCCGCCAAAACCGCCGCCGGCGTCAGGGTGCGCAGCAGGAAGTAGTAACGCCCCACCGCATGGTCGGGCTGGATGGTGGTGAGGTGCTGGCCGTAGCTGCGGGTGCCACCCCGTTGGGCCCGCAGATGGTGGATCAGGGCATCCGGTTCGTAGCGGATCGTGTGGCCTGCTTGGCACCAGCGATGGGCAAATTCCGCCTCGAAGTGGTAAGCCACCTTCACGAAGTTGTTGTCGAATCCCCCCAG
>JBAXOO010000054.1:0-8532 GCA_037133235.1 Cyanobium sp. ELA507 | reverse complement strand
GCTTCGTTCAGGACTTGGTGAACCTAGCAGTTCACCCTTCCGATCCCCTCTCGGGCTTCGGCCACTCGGTTTCCCGAGCAGTCCAATAACCTATCACCTTGGGGGACCATTCCACCCTTCCCGGCTTGAATGGATGGGTGGGTTTTCCGGTGGTTCCTTCAGGACCCCTTGAGCTGCCTAGGTTTTGGGCATCTGCAGGCCCTTGCCGCGAATCCTCCATGGCCAAGCAATTCAGCCAGGAGATGCTGCGGCTACGACCCAGCTCCCGTGAGGACACGGTGGTGGCCTCGGCCCGGGATCTGTTTGAGCGCAGCCTGGTGCAGGCCAGGGGAGCCGTGGTGGGGTCGGTAGCCGCCATGGCCCATCCCCGCCGGAGCGGGGAAGCCAACTACGGCGAGGTGTTTCTACGGGACAACGTGCCCGTGATGGTTTACCTGTTGTTGCAGGGCCGTTACACGATCGTTCGCCACTTCCTGTCGGTGTGCCTGGAACTGCAGAGCAGTGCCTACCAAACCCGGGGGGTCTTCCCCAGCAGCTTCGTGGAGGAGGAGGGAGAGCTGGTGGCCGACTACGGACAGCGATCGATCGGACGGATCACGTCCGTGGATGCCAGCCTCTGGTGGCCAGTGCTCTGCTGGCTCTATGTGAAACGGAGCCGGGACTACGCCTTCGGCACCAGCCAAGCCGTGCAACGGGGGGTGCAACTGCTGCTCGACCTGGTGCTTCACCCCAGCTTCGAGGGCTTGCCGGTGCTATTCGTGCCGGACTGTGCCTTCATGATTGATCGCCCCATGGATGTGTGGGGTGCCCCCCTGGACGTGGAGGTGCTGCTGTTTGGCTGTCTGCGCAGCTGCTGCCACCTGATGGAACTGGCCAGGCGGGAAAACGTGAGCCGGATGCTCGATCAGCGACTTGCCCTCGCCCGCCAATGGCAGCACGACCTGCGGCTCTATCTGCTGAAGCATTACTGGGTGACAACCAAGACCGTGCAGGGGATGAGGCGACAGCCAACGGAGCAGTACGGCGTGAACCAGCACGAGAATGAATTCAATGTGCAGCCCCAGGTGATCCCCCCCTGGCTGCAGGACTGGCTGGAGAACCGCGGCGGGTACCTGATCGGCAACATGCGGACCGGTCGGCCCGACTTCCGCTTCTTCAGCCTTGGCAACTCACTGGCCTGCCTCTTCGGTCTCCTCAGGGCGCCCCAGCAACGGGCCCTGTTCCGCTTGGTGCTGCACAACCGCGACCAACTGATGGCCCAGATGCCGATGCGGATCTGCCACCCGCCCCTGGATGCGGAGCAATGGCGCCAGGGAACGGGATCGGATCCGAAGAACTGGCCCGGTTGCTACCACAACGGCGGCCACTGGCCCAGCCTGCTCTGGTACTTCGGTTGGGGCATCCTGCTGCACGAGCAGCGCCACCCGGAGGCCGACGTGCTGCTGATGGGCCAAATGCGCTCCCTGCTGGATGAGTGCTATTGGAGCCAGCTGAACCAGTTACCCCAACAGAAGTGGGCCGAATACTTCGATGGTCCCACCGGCACCTGGATGGGGCAGCAAAGCCGCACGTTCCAGACCTGGACTGTGGTGGGCTTTTTGCTGCTGCACCACCTTCTGTGGGTCAACCCGGCGGACGTGAACCTGCTCGACCTGGAGATGGAGCTGACGGGTCTTCGCTAAAAAAAAGCCGCGGCATTAGCCGCGGCAGCAGGGTGGAGTGGAGAGCTCAACAACCCTCCAGAAGCCTCAGAACAGACCGAGGGTGAGGGACTTGTCGATCGGCAGGGCAGCGCCAATACCCAGATACAGGGTCACAAGGGTGCCGAACAGGAACACTGCCGTGGCAACGGGGCGACGGAATGGATTCTGGAACTTGTTGAAGCTCTCGATGAAGGGAACCAGCATCAGGCCCAGGGGCACCATGGTCTGCAGGGCAATGCCGAGCAGTTTGTTGGGGACAACCCGCAGGATCTGAAACACCGGGTAGAGGTACCACTCGGGCAGAATTTCCAACGGGGTGGCGAATGGATCGGCCTTATCACCCAGCATGGCGGGATCGAGAACCGCCAAGCCCACGAGGCAGGCGAAGGTTCCCAGGATCACCACCGGGAACATGTAGAGCAGGTCGTTAGGCCAGGCCCGCTCGCCGTAATAGTTGTGGCCCATGCCCTTGGCCAGCTTGGCCCTGAGGGCGGGATCGGCCAGATCGGGCTTCTTGAGGTTGGACATTGGATGGCCTCAGCGGAGGGGTGGGCTGGGGGTGGTTGGTAACCAGTCTGACCGGGAAAGGCCAGAACCAGTGGTTGTGTTGCGGAGAATCGTGTCTTGCAGCTGGGTGGCTGGTGGAACGATTCAGAGGGGACCGGAAATGCCCTGCTTGCGGATCATCAGGAAGTGCATGAGCATGAACACCGCGATCAGCCAAGGCAGCACAAAGGTGTGGAGGCTGTAAAAGCGGGTCAGGGTGGCCTGGCCAACGCTCTCACCACCGCGCAGCAGTTCAACCATCAGGTTGCCAACGACCGGCACGGCGGCAGGCACCCCACTCACGATCTTGACGGCCCAGTAGCCGACCTGATCCCAAGGCAGGGAGTAGCCGGTAACGCCAAAGGACACCGTGATCACCGCCATGACGACGCCGGTGACCCAGGTGAGCTCGCGGGGGCGCTTGAAGCCACCGGTGAGGTACACCCGGAAAACGTGGAGGATCAGCATCAGCACCATCATCGAGGCGCTCCAGCGGTGGATGGAGCGGATCAGCCAGCCGAAGCTGACGTCACTCATCAGGTACTGGACCGAGGAGTAGGCCTCCGCCACAGTGGGCTTGTAATAGAAGGTCATGGCAAACCCGGTCGCAAACTGAATCAGGAAGCAGACCAGGGTGATGCCGCCCAGGCAATAGAAGATGTTGACGTGGGGCGGCACGTATTTCGCAGAGATATCGTCGGCGATCGCCGTGATCTCAAGACGCTCATTGAACCAGTCGTAGACGGGATTCTTGCCGTCTGGAGCGGTCGGAGACGAGTTCGCCATGCAGCGTGGTGCTCGGGTTGCGAGAGTCTACCGATTCCACCGACCCCCACGTGACCCTTTCGGCCCATCGGCCCCGCCCGCCTCAACCGATTGCAACAGGCCCTGTCCCCAGGGGCAGAAAGCGTTTGGGGCGGGGCATGGCGGGCCTGCTTGCCCTTGTGGCGGCGGTGCTGCTGCAGGTTGGGGCCTTGGCGGCCCTCTGGCGCCCTGCCGCTGCCCTGGCCCTCAGCGATGCCCAGGCGGAGGTGGTGGAGGCCTGGCGGCTGGTGAATCAGAGCTATCTCGATCCGGAGCGGCTCGATGCCGTCAACTGGCGGCGGCTGAGGCAGAAAACGCTGGAGCGGCCGATCACCAGCTCCGAGCAGGCCTATGGGGCTATTGAGGCCATGCTGGCTCCGATCGGCGATCCCTACACCCGCTTGCTGCGGCCGGCCGACTACGGCGCGCTGCGCTCCAACACCCAGGGCACGGTGAGCGGTGTGGGCCTGCAGCTGGCCCTGCGGGGCGAGGCCCCGGGCGAACGGCTGCGGATCGTGGTGATTGCCCCCCTCGATGGTTCGCCTGCGGCGGCGGCCGGGATCGCCTCGGGCACCGAACTGGTGACGGTGGATGGCCGCTCCACGGTCGAGCTGGGCCTGGAGGCCAGCGCGGGGCGGCTGCGGGGCGAACCCGGCACGGAGGTGCTGATCGGCCTGCAGGACGCCGATGGGGACCGCTTGCGGGAGGTGAGGCTCCAACGGCGCCAGGTGGACCTGCTGCCAGTACGGCACCGGCGCCTGCGCCAGGATGGCCATCGTTTGGGCTACCTGCGCATCACCCAATTCAGCGAGCCCGTGCCCGAACAGGTGCTCACCGCCCTGGCCGATCTGCAGGGAGCCGACGGCAAGCCCCCGGTGGAAGGGCTGATCCTTGATCTGCGCAACAACTCCGGCGGGCTGGTCAGTGCGGGCATTGCTGTGGCCGATGACCTGCTCGATGGCGGCACGATCGTGGAAACCGAAGATCGGGGCGGCATCGCCAGCCGCCAGCAGGCCAACCCCGGTCAGCTCTTCGACGGCCCCATGCTCACCCTGGTGAACGGGGGCACCGCCAGCGCCAGCGAGATCCTTGCCGGTGCCCTCCAGGACAGCGGGCGTTCGCCCCTCGCCGGGGCACAGACCTTTGGCAAGGGACTGATCCAGACCTTGCTCTCCCTGGGGGATGGCAGTGGGCTGGCGGTGACGGTGGCCCGCTACCTCACCCCGGCCGGCCACGACATCCAGCACCAGGGAATTGCGCCGGACATCCGCCTGGCCGAACCCGAACCCCTCGATCCTGGTGGAGACCAGGACCGCTGGCTGGAGGAGGCGGCCCAACTGCTAGCCCAACGACTCGAAGGCCGGGAAGCTGCGCAGGCCGGCGGCAAGGCGGTCGGATGAGCCAGCGCACCTATCACGACCCCTTGCACGGGGCCATCCGCCTGGAGCGGGAGGATCCAGCCGAAGCCCTGGCCATCGACCTGATCGATACGGCCCCCTTCCAGCGCTTGCGACGCATCCGCCAACTGGGGCCCGCCTTCCTCACCTTCCACGGTGCCGAATCCAGCCGCTTCACCCACTCCCTGGGGGTGCTGCACCTGGCCCGGCTGGCACTCCAGCAGCTCGAATCCAACCACCCGGAGCTCGCAGAGCACCGGGCCGCCCTCTATGGCGCCGCCCTGCTCCACGACGTGGGACATGGACCCCTCAGCCACTCCGGCGAAGAGATGTACGGCATGCGCCATGAGGGCTGGTCGGGGCGGTTGATCCGCGAACATCCCGCCCTGCGGGACCGGCTGGAGGCGGAAACGCCCGGACTGGCCCATGAGGTGGCCGAGTTGCTGGAGCACGGCCGCCACCGCAGCCCCGCCATTGCCGCCCTGGTGAGCAGCCAGCTCGACTGTGACCGCATGGATTACCTGGTGCGGGATAGCTACAGCACCGGCACCCGCTACGGACAGCTCGACCTGGAGAGGATCCAGGCCGCCCTCACCCTGGCGCCCGACGGCAGCCTCGCCCTGCACCCCAAGGGCCTGCTGGCGGTGGAGCACTACCTGGTGGTGCGGCACCTGATGTATCGCACCGTCTACAACCACCGGCTCAACGTGGTGTGCAACTGGCTGCTGCAGCGGGCAATCGCCGTGGCCCGGAGCCTGGGACCCGCTCGCGTCTGGGCCGATGCCACCATGGCCCGCTGGCTCTGGGACCCCAAGCACCTGGACATCGAAAGCTTTCTCGCCAACGACGACCTACGCACCGGCTATCACCTGCTGCGCTGGCGGGAGGAGGGGGAGGCGGAGCTGGCCGATCCCTGCCGGCGGCTGCTCGATCGGCAGCTGCTCCGGGCCGTGGATGTGGGGGAGCTCGCCTCCGCCGAACGGCTGGAGTTACTGGCCCAGGCCCGCACGCTGGCGGAACGGGCCGGCCTGGTGGGGGAAAGCTGCTGCGGGCTGCACACGCGGCAGAGCCGGGGGTACCTGGCCTACAAGGGTGGCCTGCGCCTGTGGGACGGGCAGAGGCTGCAGGCGCTCGAACAGCGTTCGGCCTTGGTGCGCAGCCTGACCGAGCGGGTCGAGATGGCCTGGCTGATCCATCCGGCCGAGGTGGGTCCGGCGCTGCAGGCGTTGGTGGCGGAGCGGCTGGCCGCGGCCGGTGGGGCGCCGGGCATCTAGGTTTCGCGCCTACCGGCGTCTGTGCCATGGCCGCAACCCTGATCCCGGCAACGGAAGGGAGTTCCAGCCCCCACCGCCTGCTGCTGCCGCCCCAGGCAGGGGCTGGCACCGCCCTGGAGGAGGTGCGCTACGGGCTAGCCATTACGCCGCTGAGAGGGGCAGTGAGCCTGGAGAGTGGGAGCTGGGCCCTGCACACCGGCGACCTGCGGGAGCTGATGGGCCTGCTCAAGCCCCACGGGCTCAGGCTGGTGGGCGTGGTCGCCAGCTGCCCCACCACGCTGGTGGCAGCGGAGGCCTTGGGGCTGATGGGCAGCTGGCCCGAACCGGCTGGGAATGGGGACGGGCAGGGGCCCGATGGCCCGGGCGAGACCGGGGTGGCTCACGACCCTCCGCTGCTGATCCACGCAGGCACCCTGCGGTCGGGGGATCACCTCCAGACGGAAGCTTCGGTGCTGTTGCTTGGCGATGTGAACCCGGGTGCGCGGATCAGTGCCGGCGGCCATGTGCTGGTGTGGGGAAGGCTGCGGGGGGTGGCCCATGCCGGGCGCCATGGCGACTCCAGTGCCCGGATCGTGGCCCTCCAATTGCGCCCCCTGCAGCTGCGCATCGCCGATGCCGTGGCCCGGGGGCCGCAGGAGAGTCCACCGGAGGGGCTGGCGGAGGAGGCCCGACTCGAGGGCGGTGAAATCCGCATCGATCCCGCCAACGCCTCCTGGCCACTGGGGAGCTGAGCCAGAAGCACCCCGCCAACCGATCGGAGCGATCAGGCCGGCGCGGGATCAGCGGTTGATCCAGCCGAGCCCGCCGAGCACTCCCGCCACGGCCATGAACCAGATCGGCGAAATGCGGGTGCGCAGCATGAGCACGCAGACCAGCAAAGACACAATCAGCCCGGGGGTGTTGGTGTCGGCGGTGTGGAGAATTTTGAGACCCACCGCGAAGAGGATGCCCAGGGTGATCGGGCCAAGGCCCCGCTCGAAGGCGATCCGCCAGGGGGAATGCCGCAAGCGATTCCAATGGAGGCAGGCCACCACCATCAGCAGGGTGGAGGGCAGCAGGATGGCCAGCTCGGCCCCATAGGCGCTGAGCAGGGCCCAGCCGGGTCCCTCCGGCCAGCCAGCCCCCATGCCCAGCAGTCCGACCAGCATGGAACTGGGACCAGGGGCCGCCTCGGCGAGGGCATAGAGATCGGCGAACTGGGAGGGGGTGAGCCAGCAGAACTGCTCAACGCTGATGTGGTGGTACTCCGTGAGCAGGGTGTTGCCGCCCCCCAGCGAGAACAGCGAAAGCCCCAGGAAGGTGCCCATCACCTGCAGGAGATGGCCGAGGTCATTGAGGCGAACCGGAGTGCAAGGGCCGGCGGCGGCTGTGCTGGCATCGGCAGCGACCGTGGTGGCGGAGGCCGCGGCGGCGGAAACCAGAGCCCCCAGGTGCTCCAGGGCCACGCCGAGGGGCAGGTGGGGGGAGGGAAACGGCAGGGTCATGGGTGTCGCTCAGGGCCTCGGGCCGGCCTGCACCGCAGCGCGGGGCCAGTACCAGGCCATGGCGAGGGGGCCAGCCACCAGAACCAACGGCACCAAGCGCACCTGGAAGACGGTCATCGCCACCAGGGTGGCCGCCGCCAACAGCAGGGCCACGGGATCGCGGCGGTACTGACCAAGGATCTTGAAGCCCATCGACAGGGCCATGCCGGCGGCGGCGGCCACCACCCCGGCCAGCACCCGATCGATCGCCGGAAGGGTGTGAAAGGAGAAGTAGGCCAACCCCAGGGCCATCAACAGCGAGAAGGGCAGCAGCAGCATCCCGGCCAGGGCTACCAGGGCACCCCGGAGGCCATGGAAGAAGGCCCCGACGTACACCGCCATGTTGATCTGGTTGGGCCCGGGAAAAAGGCGGGCCACCGTGAGGCCGGTGAGGAACTCCTCGTTGCTCATCCAGCGGCGCTCCTCCACCACGATCCGCTGGCTCCAGGCCGAGAGACCACCACCGAAGGCCGAGAGGGCCACCTGCAGCATCCCCACAAACAGCTGCCGCAGGGTGGGCGGCCTGGACGCGATGCCAGCTGGGGTCTCGGGGACCGCGTTGGGAGTCGACGGAGTCATCGGAGCAGTCCTTGAGGGCGTACTTAGGGGAGGCTCAGTCATGAACGAAATGGGGATCGGGCGGCAGCTCGCCCGACTCATGCAGGCTTGGATCGAGGGGATCGGGGGCCTCATAGCGGCTGGCCTGCTTCCAGTCGGCCAGGAAGGTGCGTCGCAGGCGATCCACCACCTCCGGAGCATCGCTCTCGATGCCGAGTTCGCGGCGCAGGTCGAAGGCGCTGCGGTCGATATTCATCGAGCCGGTCTGGGCATACAGGCCATCCACCAGGATCAACTTGGCGTGGAGTTTGAGGTGCTTCTGACGCCGCACCTTCACGCCGAAGCGCTGCATGATCCGCAGGGAGGCGAAGGTGTCGTAGATGTCCCAATCGCTGATGCCGTGCTTGCCGCCGCAGAGCAGGCGGACCTTCACGCCCCGCTCGCGGGCACTGATGATGCGATCGAGGATCACCGCATCCACAAACGTGGGATGTTGGATCCAGAGGGTGCGGCTGGCGGAGTCGATGATGCGGGCCATCTGGCCACGGCTGTGGGAACTGCTCCAGACCAGCCCCACATTCAGATCGGGCTCGAAGAACTCCCGGTTCCAATCCGCCTCGAAGCCGGCGATCACTTGGGCCACGACAGCAGGATTGGCGGAAACAATCCCGTAATCGCGGGTTTCGGTGAAGTATTTATCGGCCAGGTTGAACGTGGAAATCAGCGC
>JBAXOO010000053.1:0-8675 GCA_037133235.1 Cyanobium sp. ELA507 | reverse complement strand
GGCCACGCCGACTACGTGAAGAACATGATCACCGGTGCCGCCCAGATGGACGGCGCCATCCTGGTGGTGGCCGCCACCGACGGTCCGATGGCCCAGACCAAGGAGCACATCCTGCTGGCCAAGCAGGTGGGCGTGCCCGCCCTGGTGGTGTTCCTCAACAAGAAGGACATGGTCGACGACGAGGAAATCCTCGAGCTCGTCGAACTGGAAATGCGTGAGCTGCTGAGCAGCTACGACTTCCCCGGTGACGACATCCCCGTGGTGCCTGGCTCCGCCCTTAAGGCCCTCGAGCACATCCAAGGTGGCGGCAAGGGCATCCGCGGCGAAAACGAATGGGTCGACAAGATCCTCGACCTGATGGACGCCGTAGATGAATCGATCCCTGAGCCCGAGCGCGAGATCGACAAGCCCTTCCTGATGGCGATCGAAGACGTGTTCTCGATCACCGGCCGCGGCACCGTGGCCACCGGCCGGATCGAGCGCGGCAAGGTGAAGGTGGGTGAAACCGTGCAGATCGTGGGCATCAGGGACACCCGCGAAACCACCGTGACCGGCGTGGAGATGTTCCGCAAACTGCTCGATGAGGGCATGGCCGGCGACAACGTGGGCCTGCTGCTGCGCGGTGTACAGAAGGAAGACATCGAGCGCGGCATGGTGCTGGTGAAGCCCAACTCGATCAAGCCCCACACCAAGTTTGAGGGTGAGGTGTATGTGCTCAAGAAAGAGGAAGGCGGCCGCCACACCCCCTTCTTCGCCGGCTACCGGCCGCAGTTCTACATCCGCACCACGGATGTGACCGGCCAAATCACCGCCTTCACCGCCGACGACGGCACCAATGTGGAAATGGTGATGCCCGGTGACCGCATCAAGATGAGCGCCGAGCTGATCTGCCCAGTGGCCATTGAGCAGGGCATGCGCTTCGCCATCCGCGAAGGCGGCCGCACCATTGGTGCCGGCGTGGTTTCGAAGATCGTGCTCTGACGCTGGTTCCGCCAGCGCCCTGACCTAGGGTTCCCTGGTTGGGGTTGGCCCTCGCGCCGACCCCAACCTCCGCACCTCGACAATCCATCCTCCGGCCGGACCCGATTCGTTCCGCGCCTACTCCGCTCACGCTCCCTCCATGGCCTCCGCCCTCGCCCAGCAGAAGATCCGCATCCGCCTCAAGGCGTTTGACCGCCGCATGCTGGATCTCTCCTGCGAAAAAATCATCGAAACCGCCGACCACACCGCCGCCACTGCGATCGGCCCCATCCCCCTGCCCACGAAGCGCAAGATCTACTGCGTGCTGCGTTCTCCCCACGTGGATAAGGATTCCCGCGAGCACTTCGAGACCCGCACCCACCGGCGGATCATCGACATCTACAGCCCCAGCGCCAAAACCATCGATGCCCTGATGAAGCTGGACCTGCCCAGCGGCGTGGACATCGAAGTGAAGCTCTGAGCTCCGACAAGCCAAGCCCGGCCCTTGATGGGCCGCTGCTGCTGACCAAAGCCCTTCCCACCCCCCTAGTCCGCCTTATCCCGGCGGCAGGGGGGTTGTTTCTAGGATTTGCACAGTTGTTCGGCCCCAGGTGTCGCGTTTCCTCCTCCCGGCGGCCCCCTCGGGCCAGGCCCTTCCCGCCGCAGTGATCGCGTGACCGAATTGGCCGTGCGGGAACTGCCCCTCTTCCCCCTCCCCGACGTGGTGCTCTTCCCCCAGGAGGTGCTGCCGCTTCACATCTTCGAGCCCCGGTACCGCAGGATGCTGCGCACCGTGATGGCGGAGGATCGTCGTTTCGGCGTGGTGCGCTGGGATCCCCAAGAGCAGCGCATGGCCGAAGTGGGCTGCTGCGCTGAGATTCTCCATTGCCAGACCCAGGAGGACGAGCGCAGCAACATCGTGACCATGGGCCAGCAGCGATTCCGCGTGCTCGACATCGTGCGGGAAGCGCCCTTCCGCGTGGGCATGGTGAGTTGGATCGAGGACAGCGTGAGCGATGGCCACAGCGAACTGGAAAGCCTCGCCGCCGAGGTGACCCAGGCCCTCAAGGATGTGGTGGAGCTCACCGGCAAGCTGATCGGTAAGCCTTCGGCCCTGCCGGCCGACCTGCCCGATCTGCCGCGGGAGCTCTCCTTCTGGATCGGCTCCCACCTGGGCGGCCCCGTGGCCGACCACCAGCAGACCTTGCTGGAGATCACCGATACCGGTGAACGGCTGCGCCAGGAATTCACCCTGCTCGACCAGACCCGCCGCCAGCTCGCCGCCCGCACCGTGTTGAAGGACACCTTCGAGACCTTCGGAGAGGGCACCGACGGCATCGCAGGCTTCCAGGACCTCTGAGCAATGGCCCTCTCCCCTCTGGCGGCCGCCCTACTGGTGCTGGCCGGTGGTTCTGCCCTGGCCTTCAGCCTCTGGCAGCGGCGTGGGCGCACCTACCAGGATGCTGCCAGCGTGGCCCAGGCCTACGACCGCTGGACAAACGACGCCCTGCTGGAGAATCTCTGGGGCGAGCATGTGCACCTAGGCCACTACGGCCAGCCGCCCCGGCGACGCGATTTCCGCGCCGCCAAGGAAGACTTCGTGCATGCCCTGGTGCGCTGGAGCGGCCTCGATCAACTGCCGGCTGGGAGCCGGGTGCTCGATGTGGGCTGCGGCATCGGGGGAAGTGCCCGCATCCTGGCCCGGGACTACGGCTTTGAGGTGCTCGGCATCAGCATCAGCCCAGCCCAGATCGCCCGGGCCACGGCCCTCACCCCGCCGGATCTCGCCCCCCGCTGTCGCTTCGCCGTGATGGATGCCCTGGCGCTCGATTTGCCAGAGCAGCATTTCGACGGTGTCTGGAGTGTGGAGGCTGGCCCGCACATGCCAGACAAGCAGCGCTACGCCGATGAGTTGCTACGGGTGCTGCGGCCCGGTGGCCTGCTGGCCATAGCCGACTGGAACCGCCGCGATCCGATCGACGGGCCTCCCACGCCCCTAGAGAGCTGGGTGCTGCGGCAGCTACTCGACCAATGGGCCCATCCTGCCTTCGCCAGCATCCGCTCCTTGACGGCCAACCTCGAAGGCAGTGCTCACGCTCAAGGGATGGGGGTGGAAACCGCCGACTGGAGCCCCGAAACCATCCCCTCCTGGCGGGACTCGATCCTGGAAGGATGTCGCCGCCCTGGCGCGGTGCTCAGCCTGGGACCCGGGGCCGTGCTTCAGGGACTGCGGGAAATCCCAACCCTTCTGCTGATGGACTGGGCGTTTCGCACGGGCCTGATGCAGTTCGGGGTGTTTCGAGGCCAAAAGCTCAATGGTGCTCAGGCCGCGCTTTCCTCCAGCGCCAGGTTGGTGAGCGGATAGGCACCGAAGTGGGCCAGGTTCCCACAGAGGGGCTCCAGCTCGGCCAAGGCCTGCTCCACCGCTGTGCAGGTGGTGGGCAGCTCCAAATCGACAAAGAAAATGTATTCGCCCATTTCCCGCTTCGAGGGCCGCGACTCGATCCGGGTCATGTTGAGCCCATGGCGGGAAAAACAGCTGAGCGCCTCCAGAAGGGCACCCGGACGGTTGGCGTGCAGCGAGAAGGCCAGGCTGGCGAGGGGCCCCTCCAAACGGCGATCGCCGCGGCGCAGCATCACAAAGCGGGTGCAATTGCCGGGCACATCATTGATCGGATAGGCCAGCACCTCCAGGCCATGCTCGACGGCGGCCTCCTTGGAGGCGATGGCCCCCCGGAAGCGGCTGCCGCGCACCAACCGGGCCGCCTCGGCGGTGGAGTTGGTGGGGAGCTGCAGGGCGCCAGGCAATTGGCGGGCCAACCAATGGCCGCACTGGGCCAGGGCCTGGGGATGGGAGAGCACCTCGCTGATGCCCTCCAGGGGGCCTGTTCCCACCAGGGCATGACGAATCGGCAGCACCAGGGCCCGCACCACCGTGAGGTCGGGATGTTCCCAGAGGGCGTCATGGGAGGCCGTCACCCCGCCCTCAACGGAGTTTTCGACCGGCACCACGGCGGCCTCACAATCCCCCTCGGCCACGGCCTGGATCACGGCACGGATCATGGGCTTGGGCACCAGCTCCACGGCCATGCCTTCAAGGGCCGCCAGCCGCTGGGCCGCCTGTTCGCCGTAGGTGCCAGCGGGGCCGAGGAAGGCAAGACGCATGGTGCTGAAGGGTGGGGCCGATAGGATCATGCCCTGCCGGCCCGCAGGCCATGCCTCTGGCCTTCAGTGCCCGTCAGCAACTGACCTTGCCGGTGATCCAACCGGCTGATCTGCTGCCCGCCTACCTCGACGATGAGGGGCGGGTGGTGCAGGCCCTGCTGGATGGGCGCCAGCTCGAGAACCTGGGGAGGGGGCGTTATCGCTACACGGTGACCCGGATGCAGATGTTCCAGCTGCAGATCCAACCGGTGGTGGAATTACAGGCCCTGCACCAGCGGGGCCGGCTGCAACTTGAAGCCCTCGACTGCCAGCTCGAAGGGTTAGGGGAAGTGGACGACTTCGAGCTGAAGCTGCATTCCTGGCTCCAGGCCAGTGAGACCGGACTAGAAGGGGAAGCCTCCCTGGCTGTGCAGGTGAGCCAGCCGCCGCTGCTGAGGCTGGTTCCGGCGCGACTACTGGAGGCCACGGGGCAATCGCTGCTCAGCGCGATCCTGCTGGGCATCCGCAAACGGGTGAGCCAGCAACTGGTCGGCGACTTCCACGACTGGTGCCGCAGCCAGGGTGTGGCGGTGCCGTGAAGCCGGCGCAGGATCAGGCCGTGACGGTGGCAGAGGGAAGCGTGGAGCGCAGGAAGCTGCGGCGATGCAAGGCCGTGGCGCCAAGGCTGACCAGACCCTGGCGATGCAGGGTGGTGCCATAGCCGGCGTGGCGCTCAAGGCCGTAGCCCGGGAAGCGGCCGGCCAGGCGGCGGATCAGGGCATCGCGCTCCTCCTTGGCCAGCACACTGGCGGCGGCAATGGCAAGGCAGCGGCTGTCGCCAGCGATGAGGGTGCGCTGGGCTCCAGGCCAGCCGCGCAGGGGCAGCACCCCATCCACCAGGAGCAGCTTCGCGGGGGCGGCCATTCGCGCCAGGGCCCGGAGCATGGCCCGTTCGGTGGCCAGGCGGATGCCCAAGCGATCGATCTCGCCCGCGCTGGCCTGCCCGAGGGACCAATGCAGAGCCTGGCTGCGGATCAGGGGAACCAGCTCAGCCCGGCGGCGAGGGCTGAGCTTCTTGCTGTCGGTGAGGCCGGCGGCGGCCAAGGGGATCAGGGAGGAGCCGGAAAGCACCACCGCTGCCGCAAACACCGGACCGAACAGAGCGCCGCGGCCCACCTCATCCACCCCCACGCAGTGGGCCGGATCATGCCCGGCCCAGGGATCGGGCTCAGCCGGCGGCCGAAGAGCGGCGGCGGCGGCGGCGGGGTTCACCGGTGTCATCGGCCTCGGAGGCTGCTGGCTCGGACGGGGTAGCGGCCTGGGGCTCGAGCGCAACGGCCGTGGGGACAGCGGCGGCCTGAGCCTTGATGGGCGCTACCCGCCCGCTACGGGCCCCACCCCGGCCCGCGGAGGCGCGATGGACGGGCACCTCCACCGTGACCAGCTCGGCATCGGAATGCTCAAACGCGGTCACCGGCAAGGGGGTGATTTCCACGATTGGGATCGGAGCAAACACCTCGTGTTCGGAGCCGTTGTCCGGGGAGGGCTCAAAGGACGACGACTCGGGGCCAGCACCGCGGCCCTCGCCACCACCCCGACCGCGGCGCCGGCGCCTGGAGCCGTTGGAGGCAAGCTGCTGGCGCGCCTCTTCAATCACCGCTTCGGGGTCCACCCCGGGCCGCACCACCCGCACCATCAGGTTGTCGGCAGGGGGAGGGGAATCGAGCAGCAGGGCAGGGCTGAGGCCCATCCAGCCAAACACCCGCTCCTGGTCGTCGTCCATCGGAACGGCCACCACTTCCGGATCCTGCCGGCGGGGGGCCAGATCGCCGCCACCGCCATCCACACCGGCGCCAACCTGGTCATCGGCGGCGCTGCCAACGATAAGGGAGACCGGATCGCCGCCCTCCCCGCCACGGCCGCGGCCACCGCGGCGGCGGCGGCCACCGCCACCCGCGGCCTCGAGGGCCGCCGGGGTGGAGGCTTCCACCCGGACCGAGGCCGTGGTTGCCGTGGTGCGAACCAGTCCCGACACCGTGGCCAGGGGCTGGAGGGTGTCACGGCCCGGGAGCACGGCCACATGGCCGAGGCCACCGCAACTGGGGCAGGCCCGGCCGAACAGTTCGTAAATGTTCTGGCCCTGGCGCTTGCGGGTGAGTTCCACCAGACCGAGCTCGGTGAGCTGGGCGATCTGGGGACGGGCGGTGTCGTGGCGAACGGCCTGGGTGAAGTGCTCCAAGAGCTGGAGCTGGTCGCGGCGCGACTCCATGTCGATGAAATCGACGATGACCACACCACCGATGTTGCGCAGCTTGAGCTGGCGGGCGATCTCCACGGCCGCCTCGCAATTGGTCCAGAGCACGGTTTCCCGGGCATTGGCCGAGCGGGTGAAGGAGCCGGAGTTGACATCGATCACCGTGAGCGCCTCGGTGGGCTCGATGATCACGTAACCGCCGGAGGGCAGCTCAACCCGGGGCTTGAGCGCATCGCGGATGGCGGCGTTGATCCGGTAGTGATCAAGGATCTCGGTGGGTTCGCCGTGGTATTCGACCAGCAAATTGGCCTGGTCGGCACCGAGGAAGGCATTCACCCGGGCCACGGCATCGGGGGTGTCGACCACCACCCGCGCCACCTCGGGGCTGTAGAAGTCGCGAAGGACGCGGTGGATGAAATCCTCATCGCGGTTGAGCAGTACCGGCGGGCTCGCCGTCTCGGCGGCCTGCTGGATGGCTTCCCACTGGCGCAGCAGGGTTTCGAGATCGTCGATCAGCAGGTCTTCGCTCACCCCCTCGGCCTCGGTGCGAACCAGAAGCCCCGCGCCCGGGGGCTTGATCAGCACGCCAAGGGCCCGGAGGCGGTTGCGCTCGTTTTCACCATTGATGCGGCGGGAGATGCTCACCCCCTGGCCGTGGGGCTGGAGCACCAGGAACCGCCCGGGCAGGGAGAGGTTGCCGGTGAGGCGGGGCCCCTTGGAGCCGGTGGGCTCCTTCATCACCTGCACGAGCACCTTCTGGCGGGGCTCGAGCAGTTCAGTGATGCCGGCGCCGCCCTTGCGGAGCCGCAGCGGACCGAGGTCGGTGATGTGGATAAAGCCGTTCTTCTCGCTTTCGCCAATGTTTACAAAGGCGGCATCGATGCCGGGAAGCACGTTTTCGACGGTGCCGAGGTAGACATCGCCGATCTGGTAGCGGCCCTGGGCGACGACGAGTTCGTCGACCCGTTCCTCACTGAGCACCGCGGCGATACGCAGGTGCTCAGCGATGACGATCTGCTGGGGCATGGAAAGGAATGACTGGACTCAAGGAGCCCTGCCGGTCAGGGAAGGAAGGGGAGTTTTGGGCTTCCGTGCAGCCAACCCCGCTGGGGTGGCCAGGTTGCCAGGAACCCTTCGCAGCCTTGGGGACCGGAAGGGTGAATGGAAGGCTTGGATCCGCCGGAGCAGATCGGCGACGAACCCGAAGGTTGGTCAGCCTGGAAATCGGGCGCTCGGTCAGCGCAGTGGCGGGAAGGGTTTCACCCGGCCCGGGGAAAACAACGAGGACCGAAGCCTGCGTCGATGGTCAGAAATAGCGCTTCCCGTGCGGTTCGTGAAGGCGACCTGTGGGGGAAAACGTCTGGACCGGAAGATGGGTTGAGGGTTAACCCCTAAACCTGTTCCGTCTGGCGAGAAATTAGCACGGGCGCAGGCGCAGAGCCCGGCGGACCACGGCCTCGGCGGCCAGATCGCGGCCTAGGGCAGCCCCGAGCCAATGGCCCAACTGGACGGGCCGCAGACTGCGTCCCTGCAGGTCAATGGCGGCCTCGAGATCCAGGCGGATGGCGCCCCCAAGCTCGTCGGTAGGGAGCGAAACGATGCGCAGCTTCAGCAGATCGGGCCTGCAATCGCGCTCCCGGGGCCGGCCTTTTTTATCGGTATCCCGCCAAGGCAGGAGAGGGGCAGCCAGAAGGCCATCGATGGCCCGCTGCCAATCGGCCAGGGCTAGGGCAGCCCCAGCGGGCTGGGGGCGGAGGGTGAAACGCCATTCGGCCACCGCCAGCTCCTGGGAGAGGCTGGCCGAGGCCACGGGTACCGCCGCCACCGAAAGCAACCGGAACTCTGGCGGCAGCACCGCCGCCAAGGCAGCGCGTGCGGTCTCGGGATCGATCGGTTGGGTGAACTCCAGATCGAGCCACTCCCCCTCCCCCTCCACCCCCAAAGGCAACGACAGGGCGAGCTGGAGCCGCGGCAGGGGGTGGAAGCCGCCGGTGAAGCTCACCGGTAGGCCGCTGCGGCGCAGGGCCCGCTCCAGCATCCGCAGGGTGTCGAGGTGGCTGATCAGGGCCAGGGTGCCCCCCTTGGCGAAGCCGAAGCGCAGCCGGGCCACCCGCTCGCTGGGGGGGGCGCGGCGGGGCAGGGCGGCCGGCACCGGCGGCGGCGGAATCACCACGTTGTGCCCCAGTTCGGGGCCGCAGACGCCGCAGCTGCTGCAGCCCGCAAAGGAGCAGTCGGGCACCACGGCGGCGGCCAGGGCCCGCTGCAGATCCTCGGCCAGCCAGCGCTTGTCCACCCCGCTGTCGATGTGGTCCCAGGG
>JBAXOO010000052.1:0-8690 GCA_037133235.1 Cyanobium sp. ELA507 | reverse complement strand
CATCAGCACCGTGCTCGGGTAGGAGGCCCGCCCGCCGGGCACGTAGAGGCCCGCACGCTCCACCGGTCGCCAGCGGCGGCCGAGGCTTTCGCCATGCGGTCCCCGCAGCGCCAGGTCGGTGGGGCGTTGCAGCTGGTGGAACGTCTCGATCCGTTGGTGGGCGAGTTGCAGGGCTTCTTGGAGGGCGGGAGCGGTGCCGATCCAGGCCTCCTCCAGCCGCTCCGGCGCAATCCGCAGGGGGTCGGGGCGCACCCCGTCAAAGCGTTCGGTGAGCTCCAGCAGGGCCCGATCACCCTCGAGGCGCACCCGCTCCAGGATCGCCGCCACCCGCTCCTGCTGCTCCCGCATCGCCCCGCCTTCGGTGCGGGCGGCGATCGCCGCCAGCCGGTCGCCTGCCGCGGCGCCACCCCGGAGGCAGGTGAGCTGCAGGGGCTGGAGGCTGGTTGGGTCGGAGGCTGGGTTGGTGATGGGACTCGAGGCGACCACAGTTGGCGCGGGAAGGCTGTGGCGAGGCTAGGGCGGGCCCTGGCCGCCAAGAGGAGGGTGGGGTCGCGGGGTAGGATCTCTGTTTGTCGAGTCAGCGCCAGCACCTGTGGCCAATAACAAGTCGTCGAAGAAGCGCATTGAAATCGCCGAACGCAATCGGCTGCGCAACCGCACCTACAAGTCGGCCCTGCGCACGCTGATGAAGCGCTGCTTCAGCGCCTGCAGCGCCTACGGCCAAGAGCCGGCCCCCGAGGCCAAGGCCGCCGTGGAAACCTCCCTTAACGCCGCCTTCAGCAAGATCGACAAGGCCGTCAAGGTGGGCGTGCTGCATCGCAACACCGGCGCCAATCAGAAATCCCGCCTCAGCGCTGCCGCCAAGCAGGTGCTGGAACCCGCCGGCGCCAAGGCCTGAGCCCGCCCATCCCTAGGGCGCCCCTGAGCGGTTCCGCCGGACACCCTCGATGAGCACCATTCCTGCTTCAGTCGCTCCGGTGGCCAACGCCTCGCCTATCCCCGCGCCTGCTCATGGGATCCCACTGTTGGTGGATTCCCATTGCCACATTGTCTTCCGCAACTTCGACGATGACCTCGAAGCGGTGGCCGCCCGTTGGCGGGAAGCCGGGGTGAGGGCCTTGGTGCATGCCTGCGTGGAGCCCGCCGAGATTCCGGCCATCCGGGCCCTGGCCGATCGCTTCCCGGAGTTGCGTTATGCCGTGGGGGTCCACCCCCTCGATACAGAGCACTGGCAGGTGGACACCGCTGCGTTGCTGCGCTCCGCCGCCCTGGCTGACGACCGCGTCGTGGCGATCGGCGAGCTCGGCCTTGATTTGTTCCGTGAAACCAACCTTGAGCGCCAGCTGGAGGTTCTAGTGCCCCAGCTGGATCTGGCCGTGGAGCTGGACCTGCCGGTGATCATCCACTGCCGCGATGCGGCCGCACCGATGCTGGAACTCCTCGCCGAAAGGGCCCGCTGCGGGGCGGTGCCCCGCGGGGTGATGCATTGCTGGGGCGGCACCCCCTCCGAGATGGAGGACTTCCTCGCCCATGGCCTGTTCATCAGCTTCAGCGGCACCGTGACCTTCCCCAAGGCGGAGGCCACCCACCAGTGCGCCCGCCAGGTGCCGGCCGACCGTTACCTGGTGGAAACCGATTGCCCCTTCCTGGCTCCGGTACCCCGGCGCGGCAAGCGCAATGAGCCGGCCTACGTGGCGGCGGTGGCGGCCCGGGTGGCGGAGTTGCGTGGCGAGACGATCGAGCAGGTGGCGGCTGCTAGCACGGCCAATGCCACGGCCCTCTTTTCACTGCCGCTTCACAATGTATAATGTTCCATTGGTCTGGAAGCGGAAGCGCTCCTTTGTCCACCCTGTCGACTCCCTCGCCGTTATCAGCGGCGTTTGCAGCGGAGCCTCTCCGCAGCCGGTCCCCCCTCCGGTAGGTCTTTGCGCCTGAACAGCCGTTCCTGTTCTCAGGAACGGCTGTTCGTGTCGACACCCAAAGGCTGCGGCCGCTTCGGCGAGCGGCCCTTCCCCGTCCAGGCCCTTATTCCATTTCGATCCTGCAGGTTCACCGCATGAGCAGCGCGATCCAGGTCGCCAAGACCGTCACGTACCTTCCTGATCTGGTGGAGGTCCAGCGGGCGAGTTTCAAGTGGTTCCTGGAGAAGGGCCTGATCGAGGAGCTTGATAGCTTCTCGCCGATCACCGACTACACCGGCAAGCTGGAGCTCCACTTCGTTGGCGACCAGTACCGCCTGAAGCGTCCCCGTCACGATGTGGAAGAAGCGAAGCGGCGTGATGCCACCTTCGCCTCCCAGATGTATGTGACCTGCCGTCTGATCAATAAGGAAACGGGCGAAATCAAGGAGCAGGAGGTGTTCATCGGTGAACTCCCCCTCATGACCGAACGCGGCACCTTCATCATCAATGGTGCTGAGCGTGTGATCGTGAACCAGATCGTGCGTTCGCCCGGGGTGTATTTCAAGGATGAGCAGGATAAGAACGGCCGTAAAACGTTCAATGCCAGCCTTATCCCCAACCGTGGTGCCTGGCTGAAATTTGAAACCGATAAGAACGATCTGCTGCACGTTCGTGTTGACAAGACCCGCAAGATCAACGCCCATGTGTTAATGCGGGCCATTGGCCTCTCTGACAATGACGTGCTCGACAAGCTGCGGCACCCCGAGTACTACCAGAAGTCGATTGAGGCGGCCAACGACGAGGGCATTGCCTCAGAAGATCAGGCCCTGCTGGAGCTCTACAAGAAACTCCGCCCCGGTGAGCCCCCTTCGGTCAGCGGTGGCCAACAGCTGCTCCACAGTCGCTTCTTCGATCCCAAGCGCTACGACCTGGGTCGGGTGGGCCGCTACAAGATCAACAAAAAGCTACGTCTCACCATCCCCGACGCCACCCGCACCCTCACTCCTGAGGATGTGCTCTCCACGATCGATTACCTGATCAACCTGGAGCTCGATGTCGGCGGCGCCAGCCTCGATGACATTGACCACCTCGGCAACCGCCGGGTGCGCTCGGTGGGTGAGCTGCTCCAGAACCAGGTGCGGGTTGGTCTCAACCGGCTCGAGCGGATCATCAAGGAAAGGATGACCGTGGGCGAAACCGAATCGCTCACCCCCGCCCAGTTGGTGAACCCGAAGCCCCTGGTGGCGGCGATTAAGGAGTTCTTCGGCTCCAGCCAGCTCAGCCAGTTCATGGACCAGACCAATCCCCTGGCCGAGCTCACCCACAAGCGCCGGATCAGCGCACTCGGTCCTGGCGGCCTGACCCGTGAGCGGGCCGGTTTTGCCGTGCGCGATATCCACCCCTCCCACTACGGCCGCATCTGCCCGATCGAAACGCCGGAAGGCCCCAACGCCGGCCTGATCGGCTCCCTGGCCACCCACGCCCGGGTCAACGAGTACGGCTTCATCGAAACCCCCTTCTGGCGGGTGGAAAACGGGATCGTCAGCAAGGAAGGCAATCCCATCTATCTCTCCGCCGACCTGGAGGATGAGTGCCGCGTTGCCCCCGGTGACATTCCCACCGATGCCAGCGGTCACATCACCGCCGACCTGGTGCCGGTGCGCTACCGCCAGGATTTCGAAAAGGTCCCGCCCGAGCAGGTCGATTACGTCCAGCTCTCGCCGGTTCAGGTGATCTCGGTGGCCACCTCCCTGATCCCCTTTCTCGAACACGACGACGCCAACCGGGCCCTGATGGGTTCCAACATGCAGCGTCAGGCGGTGCCCCTGCTCCGTCCCGAACGGCCCTTGGTGGGCACCGGCCTGGAAACCCAGGTCGCCCGCGACTCCGGCATGGTGCCGATCACCAAAGTCAACGGTGAGGTGGTGTTCGTGGATGCTACCCAGATCATCATCCGCGATGAGCAGGGTGAGGATCACTATCACATGCTGCAGAAGTACCAGCGCTCTAACCAGGACACCTGCCTGAATCAGCGGCCGATTGTGCAGCAGGGCGACCGTGTGATCGCCGGCCAGGTGCTTGCCAATGGCTCCGCCTGCGAGGGCGGTGAAATCGCCCTGGGTCAGAACGTGCTGATCGCCTACATGCCCTGGGAGGGATACAACTACGAAGACGCCATTCTGGTGAGTGAGCGTCTAGTGCAAGACGATCTCTATACCTCGGTTCACATCGAGAAGTATGAGATCGAGGCCCGCCAGACCAAGCTCGGCCCCGAGGAGATCACCCGCGAGATTCCCAATGTGGCCGAGGAAAGCCTCGGCAACCTCGACGAGATGGGCATCATCCGCATCGGAGCCTATGTCGAAAGCGGCGACATCTTGGTGGGCAAGGTGACCCCCAAGGGTGAATCCGACCAGCCCCCTGAGGAGAAGCTTCTCCGCGCCATCTTTGGCGAAAAGGCCCGCGATGTGCGCGACAACTCCCTGCGGGTTCCCAGCACCGAGCGGGGCCGTGTGGTGGATGTGCGCATCTACACCCGCGAGCAGGGTGATGAACTTCCCCCCGGCGCCAACATGGTGGTGCGGGTCTACGTGGCCCAGCGCCGCAAGATCCAGGTGGGCGACAAGATGGCCGGCCGCCACGGCAACAAGGGCATCATCAGCCGCATCCTTCCCCGGGAGGACATGCCCTACCTGCCCGATGGCACCCCAATCGACATCGTGCTCAACCCCCTCGGCGTGCCGAGCCGGATGAACGTGGGTCAGGTGTTCGAATGCCTGATGGGTTGGGCCTCCTCCCACCTGGGTTGCCGGGTGAAGGTGGTGCCCTTCGATGAGATGCACGGCCCCGAGAAATCGAAGCAAACCGTGCAGGCCTACCTCGAAGAAGCCGCCAAGGTTCCTGGCAAGGATTGGGTCTACAACCCGGATAACCCCGGCAAGATCCAACTGATCGATGGGCGCAGCGGCGAAGCCTTCGACCAGCCGGTCACGGTGGGCTATGCCCACATCCTCAAGCTGGTTCACTTGGTCGACGACAAGATCCACGCCCGCTCCACAGGCCCCTACTCCCTGGTGACCCAGCAGCCCCTGGGTGGCAAGGCCCAGCAGGGCGGCCAGCGGCTCGGCGAAATGGAGGTTTGGGCGCTCGAGGCCTACGGCGCGGCTTACACCCTGCAGGAACTGCTCACCGTCAAGTCCGACGACATGCAAGGCCGCAACGAGGCCCTCAACGCCATCGTCAAGGGCAAGCCCATTCCCCGCCCCGGAACCCCCGAGTCGTTCAAGGTGTTGATGCGCGAACTCCAGTCCCTCGGCCTGGACATTGCCGTCTACACCGATGCCGGCGAGGAGGTGGACCTGATGCAGGACGTCAACCCGCGCCGCAGCACCCCGAGTCGGCCCACCTACGAATCCCTCGGCGTCGCGGACTACGACGATGACTGATCGCTGATCGCCCATGGCGCTGCCCCCTCCAGCAGTGGGCCTGCGCCGGAGCCCCTTTCCACCCGCCTTCCCCTCTCACCGCGCGACAGCCGCCATGTCCAACAGCAACCTCCGCACCGAGAACCACTTCGATTACGTGAAGATCACGCTCGCCTCCCCCGAGCGGATCAAGCAGTGGGGCCAACGCACCCTGCCCAACGGCCAAGTGGTGGGCGAGGTGACCAAGCCCGAAACGATCAACTACCGCACCCTTAAGCCCGAGATGGACGGGCTGTTCTGCGAGAAGATCTTCGGTCCCTCCAAGGATTGGGAATGCCACTGCGGCAAGTACAAGCGGGTCCGACACCGCGGCATCGTCTGCGAGCGTTGCGGCGTAGAGGTGACCGAAAGTCGGGTGCGCCGCCATCGCATGGGCTTTATCAAGCTGGCGGCACCGGTGTCCCACGTCTGGTATCTCAAGGGCATCCCCAGCTATGTGGCGATCCTGCTCGACATGCCCCTGCGCGACGTCGAGCAGATTGTCTACTTCAATTGCTACGTGGTGCTCGATCCAGGTGACCACAAGGATCTGACCTACAAGCAGCTACTCACGGAAGATGAGTGGCTCGAGATCGAAGACCAGATCTTCGCGGAAGATTCCGAAATTGAGAATGAGCCAGTCGTTGGCATCGGCGCTGAGGCGCTCAAGCAGCTCCTCGAGGACCTCAACCTTGCCGAAATTGGCGACCAACTCCGCGAGGAGATCGCCGCCAGTAAGGGGCAGAAGCGGGCCAAGCTGATCAAGCGCCTGCGGGTGATCGACAACTTCATCGCCACCAACGCCAAGCCCGAGTGGATGGTGCTGGACGTGATCCCGGTGATCCCGCCCGATCTGCGGCCGATGGTCCAGCTTGATGGCGGTCGCTTCGCCACCAGCGACCTCAATGACCTCTACCGCCGGGTGATCAACCGCAACAACCGCCTCGGCCGGTTGCAGGAGATCCTGGCCCCTGAAATCATCGTGCGCAACGAAAAGCGCATGCTCCAGGAGGCCGTCGACGCCCTCATCGACAACGGCCGCCGCGGCCGCACCGTGGTGGGCGCCAACAACCGGGCCCTGAAGTCTCTCAGCGACATCATCGAGGGTAAGCAGGGTCGTTTCCGGCAAAACCTGCTGGGTAAGCGGGTCGATTACTCCGGCCGTTCGGTGATCGTGGTGGGCCCCAAGCTCAAAATGCACCAGTGTGGGCTACCCAAGGAGATGGCGATCGAGCTGTTCCAGCCCTTCGTGATCCATCGCCTGATCCGTCAAAACATCGTCAACAACATCAAGGCCGCCAAGAAGCTGATTCTTCGAGCCGACGATGAGGTGATGCAGGTGCTCCAAGAGGTGATTGAAGGCCATCCGATCCTGCTCAACCGGGCTCCCACCCTGCACCGCCTTGGCATCCAGGCCTTTGAGCCGAAGTTGGTGGATGGCCGGGCCATCCAGCTCCATCCCCTGGTCTGCCCCGCCTTCAACGCCGACTTCGACGGTGACCAGATGGCCGTGCACGTGCCCCTCTCGATCGAGGCCCAGACCGAGGCCCGGATGTTGATGCTGGCCAGCAACAACATCCTCTCCCCCGCCACCGGGGAGCCGATCATCACGCCCTCCCAGGACATGGTGCTGGGGGCCTACTACCTCACCGCCGAGCAGCCCGGAGCGACCAAGCCCGCCTTTGGCGATCGCTCTCGCACCTTCTCCGACCTGGAGGATGTGATCCATGCCTTCGAGGAGAAGCACCTCCATCTGCACGATTGGATCTGGGTGCGTTTTAACGGCCAGGTCGATAGCGAGGACGAGGACCGCGAGCCCATCAAGCAGGAGCCCCTCGGCGACGGCACCCGCATCGAACAGTGGAAGTACCGCCGCGACCGCTTCGACGAAGACGGTGCCCTGATCAGCCGCTACCTGCTGACCACCGTGGGCCGTGTGGTGATCAACCACACCATCATTGCCGCTGTGGCCGCCGCCTGAGCATCCCCCCTGGCTCCAAAGACCTGCCTTTCCATCCAGCGCTCATCCCGCAGACCGTTCCATGACCGCCACCCCCGCCAAAAAGTCCAGCAAGAAGAACAAGGCCGCGGCAGTCCCCGCAGTGCCGGAAACCCCGGTGGTCGCCCCCCTCAGCAGGGAGGCGCCCACCTTCCGCAACCGGGTGATCGACAAGAAGGCCCTTCGCAATCTCGTGTCGTGGGCCTTCAAGCACCACGGCACCGCGGTTACGGCGGCCATGGCCGACGAGCTCAAGGACCTCGGCTTCCATTACGCCACCCAGGCGGCGGTGTCGATCTCCGTGGACGACCTGCGCATTCCCGGTGAGAAGGTCCGCCTTCTGCAGGAGGCGGAGCAGCAGATCACCGACACCGAGGAGCGCTACCGGCTTGGTGAGATCACGGAGGTGGAGCGCCACACCAAGGTGATCGACACCTGGACCGAAACCAACGAGCGTCTGGTCGAAGAGGTCAAAAAGAACTTCAACGACAACGACCCGCTTAACTCGGTCTGGATGATGGCCAACTCCGGCGCCCGGGGCAACATGTCCCAGGTGCGTCAGCTGGTGGGGATGCGGGGCCTGATGGCCAACCCCCAAGGCGAGATCATTGACCTTCCGATTCGTACCAACTTCCGGGAGGGTCTGACGGTCACCGAGTACGTGATCTCCTCCTACGGCGCCCGCAAGGGTCTGGTGGATACGGCCCTGCGCACCGCCGACTCGGGTTACCTCACCCGCCGTTTGGTGGATGTGGCCCAGGATGTGATCGTGCGGGAGGAAGACTGCGGCACTCTGCGGGGCATTCCGATCAACGCCGATGAGAAGGGTCTCTACGGCAGCAAGTTGTTTGGTCGACTGGCCGGTGAACCCGTGGTTGCTGCCGATGGCACCGTGCTCGTCGAGCGCGACGGCGAGATCGACATCCCCACCAGCCGCGCCGTTGAGGCGGCCGCCATCGCCACCGTGGTGGTGCGCTCCCCGCTCACCTGCGAGGCCTCCCGTTCGGTGTGCCGCAAGTGCTATGGATGGGCCCTCGCCCACAACGAATTGGTGGACCTGGGTGAGGCGGTCGGCATCATCGCTGCCCAGTCCATCGGTGAGCCTGGCACCCAGCTCACCATGCGCACCTTCCACACCGGTGGTGTGTCCACCGCCGAAACGGGCGTGGTGCGCTCCTTGGTGGCCGGAACCATCGAGTTTGGCGCCAAGGCCCGAGTGCGGCCCCATCGCACCCCCCACGGGGTGGAGGCCCATCTGGCCGAAACCGATTTCACCCTGGAGGTGAAACCCTCCGGCAAGGGCAAGGCCCAGAAGCTGAGCATCAC
>JBAXOO010000051.1:0-8755 GCA_037133235.1 Cyanobium sp. ELA507 | reverse complement strand
AGTTGCAGCAAGATTACAGCTCAGGCGATTCACTTGACAATGAGATTACCTTCACCACTGCACTAACTACTCCTTTATCGGGTTCTGGCCTGATTGCTGAGTGGAAGATCATGGATGGTTCAAGCGAACTTGATCGCATCAAGGTTTATCTTTCAACTCCGCCTGGTGCTGCCTCCGCGCCCGCTCCACTCCCACTGGCTGGTGGAGCTTTGGCTTTCGGTTGGAGTCGCAGGCTTCGTCGCCGGGCAGGGAAGGCTGCTTTCTCGCTTCGGGGCTGATCAGGCCTGCACCTCTTCCGAAAAGCGGATTGTGGAGCTCGTGGTTTGCCAGAATTGATTGATTGATTGTTGAATTGATTCAGATCACCCTTTTAATGTTTTGGTGAAGCCAAGGGTTGCTCCGGATTCTCCTCTGGGATCCTCTTCTATTCATTCCAGTACGTCCATCCCGGCCGTGGCGCTGGCGATGTTTGTGCTGTTCGGCACTTTGGTGCTGGGTAGCCTGTTCCCTTTGCGTCTTCTTCAGCCCGTGTGGCAGCTGAAGTTCGCTGCCAGCCTGGTTAGTTACGCACCCCTGGCATTGGTGGCCTTGGGGCTGGAGCAGATCGCCCAGGATCTCGGCTCGTCCGAAGCCCGCCTGCGGCGCCGTCACAAACGCTTCACGGCCCTGGCCCTGGTGGCTTCGCTCGGTTTCTTGCTGCTCATCCCCCTCCAGACCGCCGCCAGCTTCCGGCAGACCACCGTGATCCAGGGCGCCCAGCAGCAGCGCATCCAGAACGCCGAACTGCGCCTTGCCGCTCTCCGCCAGGCGGTGGCCACCGCCACCTCCAATACCCAGGTCAACGAGCGCCTGCGGGAGCTCAATGGGCCTGTGCTTGGTCCCTCCGATCTGGTGCAGACCCTGCCCCTGCTCAAGGCCCAGGTGAATGCGGCGCTCGATCAGGGCGCCCTGCAGATCCGCAGTGAGCGCCAGGCCAATCCCCCCCGTCCCAAGCTGGCGCTGCTGCCTGATCTGTTGCGCAACGCCCTTGCCAATCTGGCCCTGGCGTTTGGATTCGCGGCGCTGGGCCGCCGCCCGGGTTCCTATCAATCGCCGATCCGCGAGCTTCAGTCGGCCTGGGAGCGGCGCCAACGTCGCCAAAGGGGCCTGGGCATCTCCCTCTTCGAGCCCCTGCAGGATCTGATCGACCGCATCACCATTCGCTTCTGGCGTTGAGCTGTCTTCATCCCGAGCTGCTCAACGAGGTCGCCGCAGCCCTCCGCTAAGGGAAGATGGGCTCCGAGCCACGGCAACGCGTTGAGCGACACCCCCACCTTCCAGGTCAAGGCCAGCCTTGACGGCACCCTCTATGCCTTCCCCTGCCGCGCCGACCAGACCGTGCTGGCCGCGGCTGAGTCCGCCGCGGTGCCGCTGCCCAGCTCCTGCTGTTCGGGGGTGTGCACCACCTGCGCCGCCAAACTCAGCAGCGGCAGCGTGCATCAACCCGATGCCATGGGCGTGAAGGCGGACCTCCGCGATCAGGGTTATGCGTTGCTCTGCGTGAGTTATCCGCTCAACGATTTGGAGTTGCTGGCTGGCCAGGAGGATGCCCTCTACGAGGCGCAATTCGGCCAATACCAGAAGTGAGGTTGGAGCCGCTGGAGGTTTGGTTCCAGCCGGTGGCGGGGGCCCTGTTGCCGCAGCTGCGGCCTTTTTTGATCGTAGCCGGCCAGGCCCAGGCGGGCTCCTCGGCGCGGCTGCTGCGCTGGGCCATCACCACCGCCGAACCGGCCCGGGGTCTGCGGATTGAGGCGGTGCTGGTGGTGGGGACCCTTGATGGCGAGGGTCCGATGACAGCCCCGGACCCAGGTTCAGGCTCGGTGTCTGGCTCGGACTCCGACTCGGACGCGCTGCCTGGCTCAAGCTCGGGATTGGGTTCGGCATCCACTGCTTCCATTTCCCCGCAATGCTGACGCCAGCCCTGCCCACCCTGCTGGTCATCCCCACCGGCGTGGGCTGCGCCGTGGGCGGTTATGCGGGCGATGGCCTGCCGGCGGCGCGGCTGTTGGCGGCGGCCAGCGGCTGCCTGATCACCCACCCCAATGTGATGAATGGTGCCGCCCTCTATTGGAGCGATCGCCGCCTCCACTACGTGGAGGGTTGGGCCCTCGATCGCTTTGCCTGCGGCGAGCTGGGCCTGGCCCCGGTGGCCGGCCGGCGGGTGGGGCTGCTGCTCGATGCCGGCATGGAGCCGGAGCTGCGCGCCCGTCAGCTCCAGGCGGCTGAGGCCTGCCGCGCCACCCTGGGCCTTTCGATCGGCCCGGTGGTCAGCACCGATGTGCCCCTGGGGGTGGGCCTGAGCCTGGGGCCGAGCGGCAGCAGCTGGGGCAGCCTGGAGCGCCCTGATGCCTTGCTGCGCGCCGGCGAAAAGCTAGTGGCGGCGGGGGCCACGGCCATCGCCGTGGTGGCACGCTTCCCCGAAGACCCCGGCAGCGAGGCACTAGCCGCCTACCGCCACGGGGCTGGGGTGGATGCCCTGGCGGGGGCCGAGGCGGTGATCAGTCACCTGCTGGTGCACCACCTCGGCATCCCTTGCGCCCATGCGCCGGCCCTGGCACCCCTGCCCCTCGATCCCGATCTCGATCCCCGCGCGGCGGCCGAGGAGCTGGGCCATACGTTTTTGCCCTGCGTGCTGGTGGGCCTGAGCCGGGCGCCGGATCTGGTGCCCCTGGGCCCCAAGCGATCACTGGCCCACCGTTTCGGCTCAGGGGATGGCCGATCCCCGGCAGGGGCGCTCCTGGAGGCGTCATCCCTTGGCGCCGTGGTCGCCCCGGCCGGCGCCCTGGGCGGTGAGGCGGTGCTGGCCTGCGCCGCCCGGGGGGTGCCCCTGATTGCGGTGCAGAACCCCTGTGTTCTTGCGGTTTCGGCGGCGGCGCTGGGCTTGGAGGTGCTGAGCGCCGCCAGTTACGCCGAGGCCGCGGGGCTGGTGCTCGCCCTACGGGAGGGGGTGGATCCGGCGGCCCTGCGGCGGCCGATAGGGCGGATGGAGCTGCTCGACGCCACCGGGCCTTAGCCCAGGGACCGAGCCGATTCCTGGGGTGCTGGTGCGTCAGCAGCTCCTGGTGGGGTACCCAGCCAGGTAAGGCCCAGGTCAGAATCGCCCCAATTGCCCGTCCTGTCGGATGCTCCCCAGCCTGCGTTGGCTAAACCCAGGATGGTGGAAGCGATCGAAGCGCCCAGACGCCCCCCAAGGTCCCGCTGATCCGGGTGCCGTAGCAGGCGCCCCTTCCCCGCAGACTCCTTCCCCACTCGGACCGACGGGGGCCCTCCCCCCACGGCTGCTGCTCTGGTTGGTGCCTTGCGGGCTGCTGATGGGCCTGGCCATGCTTCCCTTGCAGGCCCTTTCGGCCGCCGGTTTTGCCCTCCAGGCCCAGTGGCATCGCGGGCAGCCGGGCCTGGTGGATCCCCTGTTGCCGGTGGTGGTCTTCAGCGGCACGCTCACCCTGCTGGCGATGGCCTGGGGCCCCCTGGCCGCCGGCCGGGGCGCAGGGCTGATTGGCGTGGAGCAGCTGCAGCGGCCCCATCTCGAGGCCGGCGAGTCCGATCGCCTCGAGGCGGGTCTGGGCTGGCGCGTCCAACTGGCCCGGTTGCCCCTGCTGCTGCTCACCCACCTGGCGGGTCTGGCGGTGGGGATTGAAACCCCCGCGGCCTCGATGGGGGCCACCACCTTTCTGGCCCTGAGGCACCGCATCAAGCTGCTGCAGCTCCTGCCCCTCTCCCTGGCCGCGGCGGTGGGGGCGGGGGCCGGTTTTGGGGCGGCGTTCCGGTCCCCCCTGCTGGGGGTGACCTACGCCCTCGAGAGCCTCAGCCTGCAGCGGGGGCTGCCCCTGGTGCTGCCCACCCTGCTGCTTGGCGGCATCGGCGCCCTGGTGACCACCGACCTGGGGGAGCCGGCCCGGGTGCCCCAGCTGCTCACGGCTGCCCTGCCAACGATCTTGATGCCCTGGGCGATCTTGCTCACGCTGCTATCGGCCCTGGTGGGGGTGGCCTTCCTCAAGTTGCTGCTGCTGGTTTGGCCCCTGCTCCACCGCCTGCTCAGCCGCCGCTTTCTGCCCACGGCCCTCCTGCTGGCCGTGGTGCTCACTGGGCTGGCCCACTTCAGTGGCGGCATCAGCCTCAACGACGGCTCCCTCGAGCTCGGCCCCGCCCTGGCCGGCCATCCCGAGGCCCCTCGCTGGGCGGCCCTGCCGCGCCTGATCAGCCCCCTGTTGGCGATGGCCATTGGGGCCCCCGGTGGGTTGATGCACGACTGCATGAGCCTCGGGGCGGTGTTCGCCGCCCCCCTGGTGCGCCGTCTTCCGGTGGACCAGCAGGCGATGTTGATCGCGATCGCCGCCACGGCCGTGTTCAGCGCGGCCTGCCGCACCCCCTTGGTGGCCGCGGTGTTTGTGTTCATCCTGCAAAACAACGCCCAGCTCTTGCCGTTGCTGCTGCTCACCAGTTCCCTGTCGGCCGCCGTGGGCGCCGCCATCGGGGGGCCCAGCTGGCAGGAGCAGGAGGCCCAGCTGCTGGGCCTCAAGCCCCTAGCTGAGGAACCCCATAACCCGGGCAGCCTCAGACAAAGAGAAGCCGGTTGATGAAGGCGGCCCAGCTCAGGCTGCCGCCCGAGGGCTCGAACAGGCGCCGTTCCTCATCGGCATTGAGGGGGGGCTGGCCCACGCTGGCCAGCAGCCGCTTCAGTTCGCCGGGATCGATCCGGTCATCGCCGTTGACATCCACCGGCATCAGGTAGCGCATCAGCCGCTCCTCCCCTGCGCTGAGTCGGCGCAGCCGCAGGATCAGGGTGGTGAATTCGTCTTCATCCACCCAGCCATCCCCATCCACATCCATGGCGGCCAGCACCTGCCGCAGCTGGCGGAAAAGGCTGCGGTTGGCCAGGTCGGCCTGGCCCCCCAGCCGCCGCTGCATCAATCCCGTGGCCAGGTCGGCCACGCCCAGGCGGCCGCTGCCCCGGCGATCCAGCTCCCGATAGAGCTGCCGGAGCTCGCCGGCCGCCTCCAACTCCCCAGCGGCACTGGAGCCGCTGGTCAGGGCCGGTCCCACAAAGCGATGGCGGCCCTCCAGCGCGTTCCGCAGCCGGTGGCGGAAATCGCCCAGCAGGGCACGGCTCACCTCGTAGCGGCGCCGGTGTTCCTCCGGGGTGTAGATGGCATGCAGTGCCACCGGCAGCAGCTTGGGCAGAGACCAGCGGATCACCAGCATCATCGCCAGGGTGGCCACGATGAAGGGCAGATTGAGCAGGGGAAAGCCCGGCGCCAAGGCCTTCCCCAGCAGTTCGGAGAGGCCCGGGGTGAGCAGGCTGGTCGCCGCCGCCCCCACCAGCCCCACCAGCACGCTCAGCCGGGTCGGGGCAAAGAAGGTGCCGCCGATCGCCATGGCGGTGAGTACGCCGTTGTAGCTCCACAACCCCACGCTCACCGCCTCGGGGCTGGCGCCGATCAGCAGGGCTGTGATTGCCGCCACGGCGCTCCCCAGAAGTCCGACCACGGCCGCCAGCGGGCTGGCCACCGCCGTGGCCAGGAGCACCAGCACCCCCGAGATCAACCCCGGACACAGAAACACCTGGCCGAAGCCCCGCGGCAAGGCCAGCAGCAGCGCCGCCACCACCCCGGTGCCCCCCTGAAGGGCCGGGTGTTCAGCTAGTTGCAGGGCGGGATGGTTGAGGGAGGCCACCAGATCGAGCAGCAGCCAGGTCACCAGGCAGAAGGGGAGGGTGAGCGGCGGTAGCCCCACGGCCCGAAACAGCCAGCGCCCTAGCCCATGCAGCAGCAGGGTCGTGACGATCGCGCCGGCCACCACCACCACCAGCCAGGCCAGCAGGCTGCTATCGGCGCCGACGTGGGCGAAGGCGGCCACCGCCGCACCCAGTAGGGCGCCGTTGAAGCCGTAGATGCCGTTGCTCCAGGCCATCGGCTCGGCATCGAGGCCGCGGGCTGTGAGGTTGGCCGTGAGGATGCCCACGGCGGCAAAGAGGGCCATCCAGGGCGATTGGATCAGCAGCGCCAGCAGCAGCAGCAGGCCGCTCACGGGGTTGTTGATGAAGATCACCTGGCCCAGGCTGCGCAGGGCGCTGAGCAGGCCGCCGGCGAGGCCCGCCTCACCCCAGCGGCGCTCCAGCCCCGGCAGGGTGCCGCCGGTGGGCAGCCGCCGCTGCAGCTCTGAACCATCGGCCGCGGAGCCGCTGGCCCCGGCCGCTGCTCCGCCGAGCACACCTCGGTCGGCATGGGGCGTCAGGAAGGCCCTCAGCAGCGCGTAGCCGTCGGGATTCGATCCGCTGGCGGGGCTGGACATCACAAAACCGGTGGCGGGAGAAGGCCAGCTACTGCCAGCACTGCCCCATGCTGGCGAAGGCGTGGCCGCCGCGCATCGGCTGGAACCGGACCATGCCAGGGGCGAGCGCCTGGCAGCTTCAGCGCAGGCAGGCCATCGGATGGCGGGGGGTGAGGCCCAGGGCCTTGGCCACTCCGGGATGGCAGACCGATCCATTCACGGTGTTGAGCCCGGAGAGCAGCTCCGGCCGGTCGGTGACCGCTTCGCTCAGCCCTCGCCCCGCCATCCCAACGATGTAGGGCAGGGTCACGCTCACCAGGGCCTCGGTGGAGGTGAACGGCACCGCTCCGGGCATGTTTCCCACGGCGTAATGCTGCACCCCGTGAATCGTCACCACCGGATCGGTGTGGGTGGTTTCGCGGCTGGTGGCGATGCAGCCCCCCTGGTCGATCGCCACATCCACGATCACCGACCCCGGCTTCATCCGCTGCACCAGCTCCTCCTCCACCAGGGTGGGGGCGCGGCCACCGGGCAGCAGGACCGCACCGATCAGCAGGTCGGCCCCCGGTACGAGCCGCTCGATCAGCCCCCGGCTGCTCACCAGGGTGACCATCCGGCCGCGCCGATCCGATTCGAGCTCGCGCAGCTTGTGGGGGGAACGATCCAGCAGGAAGACCTCCGCATCCATGGCCGCGGCGATCCGGGCGGCGTTCCAGCCCACCGTGCCGGCACCCAGCACCACCACCCGGGCCGGCCTGACCCCGGTGCAGCCGCCCATCAGGATGCCCCGCCCCCCATGGGGTTTTTCCAGCAGGTGGGCTCCCACCTGGGCCGCCAGCCGGCCGGCGATCTCGCTCATCGGAGCCAAGAGGGGGAGGCTGCCGTCCTCGAGCTGAACGGTTTCGTAGGCCAGGGCGGTGGTGCCCGCCTCCAGCAGGGCGCGGCCCACGTCCGGGTAGGCAGCGAGGTGGAGGTAGGTGAACAGCACCAGGTCGGGCCGCAGGAAACCGAATTCCTCGGGCTGGGGTTCCTTCACCTTCACCACCAAGTGGGCGGCCCAGGCTTCCTCGCGGCTCACCAGCCGGGCCCCCGAGGCGCGGTAGTCGTCGTCGGCGATGCCGGCTCCGTGGCCCGCGCCCGCCTCCACCCGCACCTCCACCCCCTGGCTCACCAGTTCCCGCACGCCGTCGGGCGTGAGGGCCACCCGCTGCTCATCGCGCTTGATCTCCTTGGGCACACCGATGCTCGCCATCGGAGAGGCCAGGGGAGCCACCAGGCCGGGGGGTGCCATGGGCGGAGGAATAAGGCTTTGCTCAAGACCCTAGATCCGGCATCGGCTTGCCGAACCCATGCATCGGCCCTTCCAGCGTTCAGAGGGATGCAATCGGCATGCGCCAGCCCGTGCCAAAGGAGCGGCGACTCACCTTCAAGGCCGGAGCCGCCTGGCGCCGTTTGAACTCCGCCCGCCGCAGCAGGTTCCAGATCCGCCCCACCAAGGCCGGATCCGCCCCGGCGGCCACCAGCTGCTCGGGGCTGGCCAGCTCCTCCACCAGCGCCTTGAGAATCGGATCGAGCACGGCGTAGTCGGGTAGGGAATCGCTGTCGCGTTGGTCGGGACGGAGTTCGGCGCTGGGGGGTTTGGTGCGGATCGCTGCGCCGATCAGCTCCCCCTGGGCGGGCAGTCCCAGGGCGGCCCGGCACGGGCCTGAGGCGGGCGAATCGATCCACTCCGCCAAGGCGAAAACGGTGGTCTTGTAGAGGTCGCCGATCACGGCCAGGCCGCCGTTCATGTCGCCGTAGAGGGTGCAGTAGCCCACCGCCAGCTCCGATTTGTTGCCGGTGGAGAGCAGCAGCTGGCCCTCCTGGTTGGCCACCGCCATCAGCAGGGTGCCCCGCAGCCGCGACTGCAGGTTCTCGGCGGTCAGCCCGGCCGGGGGGCCGCCGAGCGCCGGGGTAAGAGCCCCCCCCATCGCCTCCATCAGCGGCGCGATCGGCACCGTGCCCAGCGCCAGGCCCAGTCGCCCCGCCAGATCGGCCGCATCGGTGAGGGAGCCCTCCGAGCTCCAGGGCGACGGCATCCGCAGCGCCCGCACCCGCTCGGCGCCGAGGGCGGCGCAGGCGATCACCGCCACCAGGGCCGAATCGATGCCGCCGCTCAGGCCCAGCAGGGCGCCGCGGAAGCCGCATTTGCGGGCGTAGTCGCGCACGCCGAGCACCAGAGCGCGCAGCAGCTGCTCGGGCGCCTCCGGTTCGGCCAGGGATAAAAGCGACCAGCCGGGTGCCGGCGGAATGGTGGGGGGGCCCTGCGGCGCCAGGGTGGCGGCAGATTCCGCCGGAATCGAACGATCTGCGGTGCCCTGCGAGGCGGCCAGCTCCCACACACTCAGATCCTCCGCCGACCAGGCCTGCTGCAGCAGCACCGCGCCGGCCGCGTCCACCACGAAGC
>JBAXOO010000050.1:0-8764 GCA_037133235.1 Cyanobium sp. ELA507 | reverse complement strand
ATCGTTGAGGAGCCCTTTGGGCGTGCCGCCACCCGAAGCCACCGTGCGCACGGTGTCGATCGTGACCACCGCCGGACCGGTCCGGCGGACGGCCGCCGCCACAAAGGACTGGCGGGTAAGGGCGGCCCCGGCCGAGGACTGGGCCGCCACCGGGGCCACCAATGGCACGAGGGGTCCGAGGCCCAAGGCCGTGAGCGAAGCAACACCGGAGGCCAGAACACGGGATCGGGAAGCCACGCGGCGCCAGGGAAACAAAGGGTTGGCACAACCGTAGGGAAGGCCGCCCAGGCACGCCAAGGGAGGCAAACCGGCCAGGCGCGACCCGACTGACCTATGATTTGTAAAGTTTTCCATAGAGCCCTGGACACGAGTCGCCTGCTCCTTGCCTTTCTTGCCTTCGGAGCCGCCTGCACCACCCTTTGGGCCTGGATGATTGCCACGTCCAGCTCGCCCGCCAAGGGGCGATGATGGGGGTGTCGGTGGCACCCTCTGGGTTTTGATCACCATGTCCCCCCTCCTCACCCAGCTGTTCCCTCTGATCTACGGGATCTGCTTTTTGGTGCTGCTTTGGCAAGCCTTCCGGGTGATGTCGCGGGGATTCCGGGCAGCCTCTGGCCCCATCAATTCAAGCCGCATCCAAGCGAAGCCGGCGACTGCCGATGACCGCACTGGCCGCGTCACCATCCACCCCGAACTGCTTGATTCCGACGGGCACCTCACCCAGGAGGATCTGCTCACAGTCCGTTTCAGCGGCGACAACGAAGCGACCGCCTTCCCCAGCGACCCCGCCTGAGGCCATGACCCTGGGGCGCCGGACGACCATCCGATCCAGGCAAGCGCGGAAAGGGCACCACCGCTGCATAGGCTCTTGCAGGTGAACGTGTTTCCGGCGGAGGCTGAAGGTGGACCAGAGGACCAGAATCGTGGCGGCCGTGCTGGGCAGCCTCAAGCTCCCGCCCCGGTTCAGGCTCAAGCTGGTGAAGGATGATCCCGTTCGGCTGGAGCTGAGCATCACCCCCGCCTACGGCAAGGATCCGATCCTGGTAGGCATCGTCGAATCCCAGGATCTGGTGGCCCGCCGGGATCGGGAGGGCCGCATTCCGAGGGATCTCCAGGGCACCTGGGACTGGACCGTGCGCCACGGCACGGTGAGTACGGGGGGGTGGAACCCCTACCTCAAAGAGGCCCTGCAAACGATGTTTGAGACCGGCCTCCCGGCCATCGTTTACGAGGAGACCACCGGCGAGGCCTACCACCCCGTGGACGGCATCCGCCACGTGCGCTGAACCGAGGGGATTGAGGCCCTGGCCAATTTCCTGCCGATCGAAGCGCACCTGGAGGCCATCGCCATGGCCCTCGGGGCTGGCGACACCCTGGTGCTGCAGGCCCCACCCGGCGCCGGTAAAACCACCCGGGTGCCCCTTCACCTGCTCGAAACGATCGGGTCCGAAGGGAAGATCCTGCTGATCGAGCCCCGCCGCCTCGCCACCAGAGCCGCCGCCGAACGGCTGGCCGCGGGCCTGGGGGAGCCGGTGGGTCAGCGGGTCGGGTACAGCGTGCGGATGGAGAGCCGCACCTCGGTGCACACCCGTCTGGAGGTGCTCACCGGCGGCCTATTTCTGCGGCGCCTGCAGGAGGACCCCGCCCTGGAGGGTGTGGCCTGCGTCATCTTTGATGAGTTCCATGAGCGCGGCAGCGAGGCCGACCTGGCCCTCGCCCTGGTGCGTCAGTCCCGATGCCTGCTGCGGCCCGAGCTGAGGCTGCTGGTGATGTCCGCCACCCTCGACCTCGAACCCCTCGCCGCCGGCCTGGACCAGGCCACCGTGATCACCAGCCTGGGGCGCAGCCACCCGGTGGAACTCCTCCACCAGAGACCCCGGGAGCAGGAAAGGCTGGACCAGCAGGTGGTGCGCGCCCTTGAAGCGCACTGGTTACCGGGGCGGCGCCAGCACGAAACGGTGCTGGTCTTCCTGCCGGGGCAACGGGAAATTTCCCTGGTGCAAGGGGCGATCCAGGCCACCGGCTGGGGGCAAGAGCTGGAATGTCTGGCCCTGCATGGCCAACTCCCCCTGGCGGAGCAGGCCCGGGCCATCGCCGCAGGTCAGAGGTCAGCGGGGCGGGTTGTGCTGGCCACCAGCATCGCCGAAAGCTCCCTCACGATCGAGGGGGTGGTGCTCGTGATCGACAGTGGCCTGAGCCGCCGCAACCGCTTCGATCCGTCCACGGGCATGGACCGCCTGGTGACGATCCCTGCCAGCCTGGCCAGTGCAGAGCAGCGGCGGGGTAGAGCCGGACGGCTTGGTCCCGGCCGTTGTGTGCGGCTCTGGAGCCCAGGCGAAGCCCAGCACCGGCCAGATTTCGATCCCCCAGACCTGCTGGTAAGCGACCCGCTGCCGGTGGCACTGCAACTGGCGGCCTGGGGTGCGGGACTCGGTGAAGAGCTCAGCTGGCTGGATCCGCCCCCCCGGGCCGCCCTCAAGGAGGGCCAGGAGCTGCTGCAACACCTCGGCGCCCTCGACGCCGAAGGCCGCATCACCAGCCAAGGCCGGGCCATGGCCCGGTTGGGCCTTCAACCCCGGCTGGCCCACATGCTGCTGCGGGCGGAGGCCTGGGGCGTGCTCGAGCTGGGCTGCGAGCTGGCGGTGCTGATCAGCGAACGGGATCCCCTGGACCCCAGGCAGGCAGGCTGCGACCTGCTGCAGCGGCTCGACTGGCTCAGGGCCAGCCCCGGCGAAGGGGCTGACCGCCTGGCCCCGGGGCGAAACCGCCAGCGGCGCGAGCTGCTCAACCTGCAACAGCAGCTGGGGCGGCAGGTGCGAACAGCCGTGGCGGCATCAGATCGCAGCACCAAGGCGGGCGGAGCACGGGCCCCCAAGGCCCGACCCAGCCCAGCGGAACCGGAAGCACGCACCGCCGCCAGGCTGGTGAGCTGGGCCTTTCCGGAGCGCATTGCCCTGGCGCGGGAGGGCAACGAAGGTCGCTTTCTGCTGCGCAGTGGCCGGGGGGCCCGAGTGCATGGCAACGATCCCCTGGCGAGCGCCGCAGCCCTGACCATCGCCTTGGCCGATGGCCAGGGGCCAGAGGCTCGGGTGCAGTTGGGGGTGCTCCTCGATCCCACCCTCCTCGAAGAGCTGGCCGCCCAGGGAGCACGGCAGGAGCAGGAGGCCCGCTGGGATGGGGAGGCCGAACGGGTGCGCTGCGAAGGCACCCTGCGGCTGGGGGCCCTGGTGCTGGCCCGGACCCCCTGGCCCGAGGCCGAAGGCGAAGCGGTGCTCGCGGCGATGCTGGCGGGCCTTGCTCAGATGGGCCTGGAGGCCCTCCCCTGGTGCCCCCGCAGCCGCAGCCTCCAACAGCGCCTGGCCCTGGCCCACCGCTGGCTGGGCTCACCCTGGCCCGAGCGGAATTGGTCCTCCCTGGAGCGGGATCCAGCTGCCTGGCTCAGCGAAGCCCTGGCGGGCATGCGCAGCCGCCAAGACCTACGACGCCTGGATCTGGCTGCGGCCCTCTGGGGCGAGCTCGACTGGGAGCAAAGGCGCCAGCTCGACCGCTGGTTTCCGGAACAACTGCGGGTGCCATCCGGCCGGGAGATCGCCCTCGATTACGGCGCCGAGGAGCCGGTACTGGCCGTGAAACTGCAGGAGATGTTTGGCTGCATGGCCAACCCAACCCTGCTGGAAGGACGGATCCCGGTCACCGTTCAGCTGCTCTCACCGGCGGGGAGGCCCGCCGCGATCACCCGGGACCTGGCGGGCTTCTGGAGCAGCGGCTATGCAGAAGTGCGGCGTGAGCTACGGGGCCGCTATCCGAAACACCCCTGGCCCGAAGACCCCCGCCAGGCCCTGGCGACGGCACTCACAAAGGCCAGGCTGAAGCGGATCGCCGAAGGGGAGCCAGGCCCCTAGGGGTGGTCCTCCACCAGCAGGTGGCCGAAACCGAAGTGCCGCAAGCCCTCCACAATGCCCTCGCAGCCATGGGCCTGGGCCCGATAGGTGTTTGGCAGCCGGGGCAGGGCCGCCACCAGATCGGCTTCTGCGTTGCCCACCATCACGCCCTTGAGACCGGTCTCGAACATCGCCAGGTCGTTGAGGGTGTCGCCGGCGGTGACCACGGTGCTGAGCTCCAACTCTAACCAGGCCAGAAGGGCGACCAGGGTGCTGCCCTTGTTGACCCCGGCGGGAAGCACATCGAGGTAGCGGTTGTCAGAGACGAGGCAATCAACCCCGTGGGCCTCGATGGCGGCGAGGTGGGCGGCATCGAGCGCCGTGGGATCAATCAGGTAGGCCAGGCGCCTCTGGGCGCTCACCGGCTGGGGGGCAACCCCGGGGATGGCGGCCAGCAGGGGGATCAGCCGTTCAGGCAACCCCCGCCAGCGGGCCTCAATCGGATCCACGGCCAGGGGCAGGGGCACCAAGGTCTCGCCGCAGGCCACCGTGCAGCCCACATCACCGATGACCAAATGGGGGGATCCCAGCCCCAAGGCTTCCTGCTCCCGCATCACCCGCGCCACCGAATCGAGGTCCCGACCGGTGCTGAACACATGCAACACCCGATGGCGCTCGGCTTGGAGCCAGCCGTACAGACGCCGCCTCCAGACGGCCGGCCCACCCAGCAGGGTGCCGTCGAGGTCGGTCACCAAGACCAGCTCAGGAGCGGCCGGCAGGGCGGCGCTGAGTTGCCGTTGGAGCTGTTGGCGCCGGCTCGGGACTGGCGAAACGGAAGGCACGGTATCCACCGACAACACAGGACTGGAAGGGAACCCCACCCAAGTCCCATCCTCGCCCGGCTCGCCGGGGGTTGGGGCACCAGGCTTGGTCGCGGCCCCACCTAGCCTGTTGGACTCAGGACCTTGGCCATGACCGAGACCCCCCGTAGGCATGGCTTCCCCAGCAACCGCAGGGACGGGGCTCGCCTGTTGAGCACGGTGTTGGTGGTGGCCGGAGCCTCCCTGATCCGCATCGACCATCCCGTGGGCCGCATCCTGTTCTTGGCCACCGGTCTGCTCAGCCTCTACTGGTGGACCCTCTACCGCCGTCTGCCCCAATGAGCGAAGCGCCAGGGTCGGTGAGCACCGGCCTGCCCCGCTACCGCATCGGTGAGCTCAATGCCGCCATCGGCACGTTGCTGGAGCGGGGGTTCGCCCCCCGCTTCCTGCTCGAGGCCACCGTGGGGCGGCCCCAACTCAAGAAAGGGCACCTGTGGCTCACTCTCACCGATGGCGAGTCGGCCATCAGTGCCGTGATCTGGTCATCCCAGCTGCGTCGACTCAACTTTGTGCCCGAGGAGGGTGATGGCGTGGTCGTGGTCGGACGGCTGAATTTCTGGGCTGCCCGGGCCACCCTGGCGGTTCAGGTGCTGGATGTTCGTCCCAGCCTGAGCGCGGTGCTGCGCCAGTTCGAGCGGGTCAAGGCGATCCTCGAGCCCGAAGGACTGTTCGAGCCTGAGCGCAAACGCCCTCTGCCGGGCTTCCCCCAGCGCATCGCCCTGGTCACGAGTGTGCCCAGCTCAGCCCTGGCCGACATGCTGCGCACCGCCGCTGAGCGCTGGCCCAACACGGCGCTGGTGGTGGTGCCGATACCGGTCCAGGGGGCTGTGGAAGCCAGGATCGCCGAGGCCGTGCAACGGCTGGGGCAGCGCTCGGATGCCCTGGGCCTGGAGGCCCTCGTGCTGGCCAGGGGGGGAGGAAGCCGGGAAGACCTGAGCGTGTTTGACAGCGAAATCGTGGCCCGCAGCCTGGCGGCCTGCCCGATCCCGGTCGTCTGCGGCCTGGGCCATGAGGATGACACCACGATTGCGGATCTGGTGGCCGATTACCGGGCGGCAACGCCGACCGCAGCCCTGGTGGCCCTGCTGCCGGACCGTCAGAGCGCCCAGCTGGCACTTGGCCAGAGCCGGAGGCACCTGCGGGAAGTGCTGCGGCTCAGGCTCCAATCCCTGCAGGATGGGCTGCGCCGCCAACGGGAGCAGATCGAACGGCTCCATCCCTCGCTGGGCATCGCCCAGCAGCGGGCTTGGTTGGGCCAGCAGCTTCGCCTACTAGAGGCCCTGGCTCCCCACCACCTGCTGCAACGGGGCTTCGCCGTCGTCCGCAAGGACAGCGGATCGGTGCTGCGATCCGTCAAAGGGCTAAAACCCGGGGAACTGCTTCGAATCGCCCTAGCCGATGGGGAACTCTCGGCACGGGTGGAAAGCATCAGCCCCATAGCGGCTGGGGCCAAAGGTGCATCCCTCCCATGAGCGCTTGCACCGCCTTGGCGTGGGTACGGTTAGTCCCAAGAGCCTTCACCGCCTTCAACAGCCTGCGGATTCCGAATCCCCTTGTCCAGCCGAAGCCGAACTTATCCATCAGACCATGGCCCGTCCACGCTCAACCGATTCCCCCCCCCCCGGGAAATCCAGCCCAACCAAGACCGATGGCGTGGACGACCTGAGCTACCGGCAGGCCCGTACGGCCCTCGACCTCACCCTTGCCGCGTTGCAGGGGGGCGATCTGGAGGTGGAGGCCATGGCGGATCTCTACCGCCGCGCCCAGCAGTATGCAGAGCGCTGTGAGAGCGTGCTGGATCAGGTGGAACAGGAGGTGATGCAATGGGATCCCCAGGATCCGGAGCAGGATCCCCACCCCCTCAGCCCATGAGCGCACCAGAGGTCTCCCCGCAGCCCCAATCCCGCCCAGAGGTCACGCCACTGGCCTGGCTCTATCTGGCCCTGGCGATCGCCGGAGGCATCCTTCCATGGCTGGCCAACCTGGAGTTCATCCGCAACTACGGGCAGGCTTTCGACCTTGGACTCTTCGTGAGACTGGCCAATGCCAACCCCGCCGCCCAGTCCCTCTCTCGGGACCTGGCGATCGGTGCTACGGCGGTCACGGTCTGGATGGTGAATGAAAGCCGCAGGCTGAAGATGAGAGGACTGGTCTGGGTGCTGCTGAGCTGTGTCACGATCGCTTTTGCGTTTGGAGCGCCGCTCTTCCTGCACCTGCGCGAACGACGCCTAGCGGAAATCGAGCGCCAAGCCTGAAGAACGAGGCAGGGGCTAGGGCTTTGAAGCATCCGCGGTGGTGGACTTCACATCCACGGCATTCACCGTGATGGTGGCCGAGCGGGCATCCACCTCGTCGAAACGCTCAGATGGTGGATCCTGATCATCAAAGGGGCTGCCGCAAGCAGGACAAGCCTGGGATCCCACACTGGAGAATCCACAGGTGCTGCAGACCTTCAGCCGACGCTTGAACAATTGCCAACCCACCAGGGCAGCCCCACCTGCCAGGAGGGGCAAAAGCAGGAGGGTGAGGGTGAGGCCACCAAGCAAATCCAGCAGCAGACGCCCGGCAGGCCCTGGCAGCAGGAGCACCAAGGCACCGAGGGCGATCCAACCCCAAGGAAGATTGCTGTTCATCGCTGGAAACGCGCATCATTCTCGAGCCAACGCTCTAGGGCGGCCATCCCTTCAATGCCACCCCAGCCGATCAGCAGCATCAACACCAGCAGGACCGCGAAGAGTCCGAGGGCAAGAACGAGCGGCACGATGGCCAGGGATACAGCGATGACGAGAACCACCGCACCGATCGCAGTGCAGACCATGAGAACGCCACGCTGAACCAGTGCATGTCGCAACACGGGCTTGTCCAAGGGAACAAACGCAGGTAAGTGGGTCCATCCTGCACGCTCTTGAGGTGGTCAGGCAGAAAGGTGGGGTGCGGATCGCCTCCCCGGAGGCCTGGCGTGAGCCCCCTTGGCCATCACCACCGCAAGGCAGTGGCCGTAATAAAGAATCACGCCAACCATCCACACCCAAAGGGAAAGGAGCAGGATGACCCCCACGACCCCATAGGCCTGGAAACGGAAGCCCAGCAACATCAAAATCCGGCCGAGGGCCAGATTCAGCAGGGTGATCGCAAAGCCTGCGATACAGGCTGCGGGCAGGAGTGGACGCAGAGGGATGCGACGCGAAGGAAGCCACCAAAGCAACAGCAAGGTGACAAGAGCCGAAAGACTCAGCGAGATAACGAGATCCAAACCCAGCGAAACGGAGCCACCAAAAGGCCTGGGGAGCGCAAGCAATGGAGCCAACCAGTGGTGCAGTAAGTTGTAGCCAAGATATCGGATGTTACTGATCCACTGATCCATCACAATCAGGGGACCAATGCAAACCAACAAGGCAAAAGCTTTCAGGCGCAGAGCGATGAAGCGTTTAACCAGGGATGGCCAGGAGAGGATCTCGATGCCGTAAGGCCGGTTCCACCAAAGGCGATCAGCGCCGCGTTGAAGCGAGAGATAGATGTTATTAGCACTAAAAACAAGAAGCACAAAACCCAACACACCAGCACCGAATCCCTGACGCAAAAAGCGGGTGAGCGCATCCACAACAACAGGCTGGGAAGAAGCCGGGATCACCTGCTGCAACAGATGCAGCAAGCGCTCCAATAATTGACGATCATTACCCAACCAACGGGAGGCAAGCGAAAGCCCAATCAGCAAGGCAGGGAAGATCGACTGCAGGGTGTGATAAGCAAAAGCAGCACTCAAATCAATGCAGTCGGTCCGTAACCAAAGCAGATAGGCGTGCCAAAGCGGCCGAACCAGACGCCTCACTCGCTGCAACCCCATCAAACCTCCACCTGGCCCCAAAGACCCCAGCAAAGCAGCCCGTTGCAGCCAAACAATGGCAGCGTAGATGCCTCAGCATCCGTCCACCCAACGATCCGCTCAGGCCCAAACCCCAAGCCCCCAAGACCCACGGCAGCAGCCCTCAAGCGAAAACAGCC